>NZ_JBHFPQ010000019.1:0-36320 GCF_041949875.1 Arhodomonas sp. KWT2 | reverse complement strand
GCCTGGCCCGTGGCCAACGACAAGTTCCCGCTTCGCCTCACGAGGAGTTGATGATGGCCATTCCCTTACGCGCGTTCAGCCTCTTGGCCCTGGTACTCGCCATAGCCCTGAACGCCCGGGCCGAAGTCGCCTTCCCCGAGCCCGGGGGATTCATGGATGCCGTCTATGACCAGGACTTCCCGGCCAACCTCGAGGCCGCCCGCAATGGTGATGCCAGAGCACAGGCCCTGGTCGGGGCCGCGTACGCCATTGGCGTAAAACGACAGGACGTCCCCGTCGATGGCCGGAAGGCGGCCAAGTGGATCAAGAAGGCCGCCGCCCAGGATCTCGCCGAGGGCCTCTACTGGCTGGCCGGCATGTACGCCGCCGGCTACACCGTGGAGAAGAGCCCGGAGAAATGGCTCGAGCTCACCGCCGAGGCCGGCGAGCAGGGCTTTCCCAAGGCGCAGAGTGAACTCTGGCTCACTTTCAGGGACGGTGATGAAAGGAACAACATTGAGCCGGATGACGAGAAATACCTGTACTGGCTCAGGAAGTATGCCCAGAGCGGTGCGACGATCGCCATGCGGGAACTGGCGGGCGTCTACCTGCAGGGCAAACTGGTCGCCAAGGATGAAAAACGGGCCTTCCAATTAGTTCAAAAGGCCGCGGAGAAGGACGATTTGATCGCACAGGGATACCTGGGCGATTACTACGCGAAAGGCATCGGCACCGAAAAGGACCTGGTCAAGGCGTACATGATGTACGACCTCGGCGGTACCGGCGACATCGAGAAGAAAGAGGCGCTAGCCGAGAAGATGACCGACGAGCAGGTCCAGGAGGCCATCGCCCGCTCCCGCCGCTGGCAGGAGGAGCACAACAGCGTACGCCCCAGCTACTACGGACTGAAACGCCAGCCCGACGGCAGTTATCGCTGACTCCGGCCGGTCATTGACGGCGCCGTCGCACCCGCGACCGCGCAATGCAGCATCAACCGATCTCCGATAGCAGACGCCGCACCGCATCATGGGCGCTGCGGGCAAAGCCGCCGCCGAAGAGATTGAAGTGGTTGAGCAGGTGGTAGAGCTGATAGAGGGTGCGCCGGACCGGATAGCCGGCGTCCCGCGGCCAAACGGCGTCGTAGGCAGCGTGAAAATCGGCGGGGAATCCGCCGAACAGCTCGGTCATCGCCAGGTCGCACTCGCGGTCGCCGTAGTGCACGGCGGGGTCGTAGATGACGGGGGCCCCATCTCCGTCGAAGGCGGCGTTGCCGCCCCAGAGGTCGCCGTGGAGTAGTGACGGCACGGGTTGGTAGCCGCTGAACAGCCCGCCAAGGCCGTCGCGCAGGCGCTCGCCGTCGCGGATCAGGCCCGTGGGGGCGCCCTGCTCGGCCGCCAGGGCGAGCTGGTGGCCGAGCCGCCGCTCGGCAAAGAAGGCGACCCAGTCGGTCATCCAGGCATTGGGCTGGGAGGTGGTACCGATGGTGTTGTCCCGGTGCCAGCCGAAGCGTTCGGCGGTGGTGGCGTGCATGGCGGCCACGGCCTCGCCCATGCGGTGCCAGCCGTTCCGCCGGGGCTGGCCGAAATCGATCCACTCCAGCACGAGATAGGCCCGGCCCCCGGCCACGCCCCGGGCGACGACCGCCGGCACGCGCGGCCCGCCGCGGGCGGCCGCCAGCTCGGCGAGCCCCTCCGCCTCGGCTTCGAACATCGCCGCGTACCCGGGATCGTTGAGCTTGACGAAGCATTCACCGAGACGCACGGCGTGATTGATGTCGCCACCTGCCACGGGCGTCCCGGCGCCGGCCGGGCGCTCTCCGGTGGCGGCCTCGATCGCGTCCAGAACGTCGCCCGGGACGGCGGTCACGGCGCCACCATCGCATCAGCCACCGGCAGGCGCCGGGTTCGATTGCGCAGCTGCACCGGCAGCGCCATGGCGTCCAGTGCCGACGGGTCCGCCCCGCTCCAGCCCGCCTGCTCGTGGGCATGGGCGATGGGCAGGTCGCAGCGGATGCGCGTGAGCCGGCGCGAGAGGAACGCCTGCTCGCGGTGGGTCTCCAGCAGCCCCCGCACCCGTCGCGCCCCGCGCACGCCGCTCTCGGCGACCTGGTCCAGGTCCGCATACAGGTCGTCGAGGCTGCCGGCACGGGCCAGCAACGCGGCGGCGGTCTTGGTGCCGATGCCGGGCACCCCGGGGATGTTGTCCACGGCATCGCCGGCGAGCGCGAGCAGGTCCGCGACCCGCCCGGGCGGCACACCCAGCGTCTCCTCGACCCCGGCCGGATCCAGCCAGCGGTCGCGGGCGGCGTCCCACCACCAGTCGCCGGGTTCCAGGAGCTGGGCGTAGTCCTTGTCCGCGGTGACGAACACCATGTGGTAGCCCGCCTCGCGCCAGTGCCGCGCCGCGCTGCCGACGAGGTCGTCCGCCTCGTAGCGCGGGCTCGCCAGGGTGGCCACGCCTAGGGCCTCGGCGAGCTCGCGGCAGACGTCGAACTGGCGCTCGAGCTCCGGTGGCGGCGGCGGGCGGTTGGCCTTGTAGTCGGGGTAGAGCTCGTTGCGGAACGAGGTGGTCAGGCTCTCGTCGAAGGCGCAGACCACGTGGCTCGGCCCCTCGTACTCGATGAGATCGCAGAGGAAGCTCCCGAAGCCGTGGACGGCATTGGCGCAGGCGCCGCTATCGTCGCGGACCGCCTCGGGCACGGCGAACCACGCGCGGAAGATGTAGAGGCTGGCGTCGATCAGGTACAACGGCCGGTACACGGCTCTCCCATGGGGCTGTCGGGTACCGAGGCAGTGTAGGCAAGCGCCCGCGCCTTGGCCAGCCGGCGCGGCTCACGCGTGCGGCAGCATGCCCCGGCGCTCGCGCAGCGGACTGCGCCGCGGGAAATGCGCGCGCAGGAACGCCATCTGGTCGGCGAGGATGCGCCGGCCCTGGAGGTAGACGTACTCGGCGTGGGTCGGCGTGAACGGCACCGCGAGCAACTGCATGCCCACCTCTTCCGGGGCGTGATGCCCCTTGTGGTTGTTGCAGCGCTTGCAGGCGGTGACCACGTTGTTCCACACGTCCAGGCCACCGCGGCTCACCGGTTTGACGTGATCCCGGGAGAGGAGACTCACGCGCAGGCGCTCGCCGCAGTAGAGGCAGATGTGGTCGTCGCGACGGAAGAGGGTGGCGTTGTTGAGGGGGGGAATGTAACCGGCGCGGCCCTTGAGTGCCGCCTGGGCGGTGCCTTCGGTGGCGATGATCGAGTTGACGTCGATGACGCTGCGCCTGCCCGTCACCGCGTTGTATCCGCCCCGTATGCGATAGAGCCGCTGGCCGCAGGCGAAAGCCACCTGCGCGAGATAATAGAGCCGCACCGCGTCCTGGTAGGTGATCCACTCCAGCGGCATGCCGGAGACATCGGTGCGGAGTATGTGGTGCTCAAGGCCCCTCATCGATACACCCCGCCTTCCCGCCGCCCTGCGACGGGTCTTGGATGAATCCTTTATTCCATACCCACACTCTGCCGCGCAACCGTTACACGCGCCTGACAGCGGCTCCGGCGCCCGCAGAGGGCGGGGTCATGGCATTAGGATAGAGGCAAGCTATCTAAAATATACTTTCCATAGGTTAGACCCTAGCACCGAACCCCCATATACTGGTCGATCGGTCGACCCGTGTGGTCCCGCCCGCGCTACGCCGCCCGCCGGCGGCCATGGTGCGGCGGGCCGGGCACTACACTGGTACGCGTGGGCCTGCCCCAGCGCTGCCGAGGCACGCCCGCGGGCATGCTGCGCCGGCGCGGCACCACCAGCGCGTCCGGACCGATCCGGCCGGCCCCGGCGGGGGGAACCCCCGACCCGCCACGACGGGGAACGGCACCGGATACAACAGCACGACAATACGGGAGACAGTTTAATGACGATCAAAGTTGCCGTGCCCAGGGAAACGGCGCCCGGCGAACGCCGGGTGGCACTGGTACCCAGCGTCGTCAAGCAGCTCGACAAGCTCGGCGTGGAGGTCCTGCTGCAGGCGGGCGCCGGCGAGTCCAGCGGCTTCAACGACGCGGACTACGAGGGCGTGACCGTCGTCGACAGCGCCGACGAGCTCTACGCCGCCGCCGACGTGGTCCTGCGGGTCCAGCCGCCGACGGTGGAGGATGCAGGCAAGCTCCGCGAAGGCAGCTGCCTGCTCGGCTTCATGGCCCCCCACGAGGGCGACAGCCGGATCAAGAACCTGCTCAAGCGCCGTGTCACGAGCTTCTCCATGGAGCTGGTGCCGCGCATCACCCGCGCACAGTCCATCGACGCCCTGTCCTCGCAGGCGAGTCTGGCCGGCTACAAGTGCGCCCTGTTAGCCGCCTCGCGCAGCCCGCGGCTGTTCCCGATGCTCACCACCGCCGCGGGCACCATCCGCCCGGCCAAGGCGCTGGTCATCGGCGCTGGCGTGGCCGGCCTGCAGGCGATCGCGACGGCCAAGCGCCTGGGTGCGATCGTCGAGGCCTACGACGTGCGCTCGGCCACCAAGGAACAGGTGGAGTCTCTCGGCGGCAAGTTCGTCGAGACCGGCGTGAAGGCCGAGGGCGAGGGCGGCTACGCCCGCGAGCTCACCGACGAGGAGCGCCGCCAGCAGCAGGAGGTCCTCGCGGACCATGTCGCCGCTGCGGATGCGGTGATCACCACCGCCGCCATCCCCGGCAAGCCCGCGCCCAAGATCATCGACAAGGCCACGGTGGAGCGCATGAAACGCGGCGCCGTGATCGTGGACATGGCCGCGGAGACCGGGGGCAACTGCGAGCTCACCAAGGCCGGCGAGGACGTCGACCACAACGGCGTGATCGTCGTCGGGCCGCGCAACATCGCCAGCTCGGCGGCCACCCACGCCAGCGAAATGTACTCGCGCAACCTCTACAACCTGCTGGCGCTTCTGGTTAAGGAAGGCGAGCTGAACCTCGACTGGGACGATCAGGTCATCGCCGACAGCTGCCTCACCCACGACGGCGAGGTCCGGCACGAGCCCACGCGCGAGCGCCTGGAAGGAGGGAACAAGTAATGGTCATCGAAGGTTTTGTCGCCCTGTACATCTTCATGCTCGCCGCGTTCACCGGCTACGAGGTGATCGCACGCGTGCCGGTGATCCTGCATACCCCGCTGATGTCGGGGTCGAACTTCGTCCACGGCATCGTCGTCGTCGGCGCGATGGTCGCGCTCGGCCACGCCGAGACCGGCGTTGAGCAGCTCATCGGCTTCTTCGCCGTGCTGCTGGCCGCCGGCAACGCGGTCGGCGGCTACGTGGTGACCGAACGTATGCTCGAGATGTTCAAGAGCAAGGACGAGCAGTAAGCAGGGGGCCTGTCGATAATGAATAACGTGGTACAGCTTTCCTACTTCCTGGCGGCCGTGCTCTTCATCCTCGGCCTCAAGGGAATGAGCTCGCCGAAGACGGCCCGCAAAGGCATCGTCTGGGCGGGCGTGGGCATGGTCATCGCCACCGTGGCCACTTTCTTCAAGCCGGATCTCCACGGCGCGACCAACTACACGCTCATCGTCATCGCCATCGGCGTAGCCGGCGTTCTCGCCTGGTATTCGGCACGCAAGGTCGCCATGACCGACATGCCGCAGATGGTCGCGCTCTACAACGGCATGGGCGGCGGCGCGGCCGCGGCCATCGCCGCCGTGGAGCTGATCAAGGCGGTGGACAGCGTCGGCGCCGAGGCGATGGTGCGGGTGCGCGAGTTCGCCGCGGCCAAGGACCTGACCATCGAGCAGGCGCAGGTGCTGATCGGCGGCAACTCCACCGTGGGCCACGCCCTGGGCGCCGACGTCGCCATCCTCGGCCTGGTCGGCGCGCTCATCGGCACGGTGGCGTTCACCGGCTCGCTGGTGGCCTGGGCCAAGCTCGACGGCCGGCTCAAGCGCAACCGCCTCATCCCGGCACAGCAGCTGGTGAACATCGTGGTCTTCGCCGCGGCGATCATCTTCGGCATCTGGAGCTTCTACAGCGACAGCCTCGCAGTGCTGGTGATCTTCTTCGCCCTCGGCCTGCTCTTCGGCGTGTTCATGGCCGTGCCGATCGGCGGCGCCGACATGCCGGTGGTGATCTCGCTGTTCAACGCACTCACCGGCCTCGCCGTCGGCTTCGAGGGCTACGTGCTCGGCAACCCGGCGATGATCATCGCCGGTACCGTGGTCGGCGCGGCGGGCTCGCTGCTCACCCAGCTCATGGCCAAGGCGATGAACCGCCCGCTGACCAACGTGCTGTTCAGCGGCTTCGGCACCACCGAGTCCGCCGAGTCCGAGGGCCCCGAGGGCGAGATGAAGGAAGTTCAGGCCGAGGACGCCGGCATCATGATGGCCTACGCCAGCCAGGTGATCATCGTCCCCGGCTACGGCATGGCCGTCGCCCAGGCGCAGCACAAGATCTGGGAGATGGTCGAGCTGCTGCAGGACAAGGGCGTGACCGTGAAGTTCGCCATCCACCCGGTGGCGGGCCGCATGCCCGGGCACATGAACGTCCTGCTCGCCGAGGCGGGTGTCCCCTATGACATGATCTATGACATGGAGGACATCAACGCCGAGTTCGCGACCACCGACGTGGCCCTGGTTATCGGCGCCAACGACGTGGTCAATCCGGCGGCGAAGACCGACGAGTCCAGCCCCATCTACGGCATGCCCATCCTCAACGTGTCCGACGCCGAGAACGTCATCGTGATCAAGCGCGGACGCGGCACGGGCTTCTCCGGGGTGGAGAACCACCTGTTCTTCGCGGACAACACCCGCATGCTCTTCGGCGACGGCCAGAAGGTCGCCGGCGAGCTGGTTCAGGTGGTCAAGCAGTTCTAACCGCCGGCAAGACACTCCGGCAACACGAAAAGGCCGCCCCCCGGGGCGGCCTTTTTTGGTTGAGCGCGCCTTGCCGGGAAGTGGCCACAGGCGATGACCAGGGAGCCGGGGCCGTCGTACCCTCCTCGACCACAGGCCCGTTCGTGGCCGCGATTACACCGACACCAGGCACGACCGCAGAGGTGTCCGGCGACACCACCACCGCCGTCCGTTGCCACGAGTAACCGACCTTGTGTTCGCGACGGCCGGGACTAATAGACACGTAGGTCGTGCACCGTGAGGTGCGCGACGTCCCGGGCGTTGCAGCGAAACATCGCACACGGCCAGAGGCCGTGCACGACCTACGCGGGGCCGTCTCCGTCGTGGGGCGACTGCCCTGCTTCGTGGCGATCTGTTTACGCCCGCGGCTCAGCTCAGGTGGTGGACCTCGGGCATGCCGTACACCGGGGTGTCGATGCCCTCCATCCGCGCCTTGAGCTGCAGCGCCAGGTAGTGGGAGTAGTGGCGCGACTGGTGCAGGTTGCCGCCGTGGAACCACAGCGCCGGCTGCTGCGTGGGCTTCCACATGTTGCGCAGCTCGCCTTCCCACGGGCCGGGGTCGCGCTTGGTGTCCGAGCCCATGCCCCAGCACTTGCCGACCCGGTCGGCGACCTCCTGGGAGATGATCTCGGCGGCCCAGCCGTTCATGGAGCCGTAGCCGGTGGCGTAGACGATCAGGTCCGCCGGCAGTTCGCTGCCGTCGGTCAGCGTCACCGAGCGCTCGTTGATGCGTTCGATGGTCACGCCGCTGCGTATCCCGATCTCCCCCTGGGCGATGAGCTCCGAGGCACCGACGTCGATGTAGTAGCCCGAGGCCCGGCGGAGGTACTTCATGAACAGCCCCGAGCCGTCCTCGCCGAAGTCGAGAGTGAAACCGGCCTCCTCGAGGCGCCGGTAGAACGCCGCGTCCTCCTCGGCGATGCGCTCGTACACCGGGATGTGGAAGTCCGGCATGATCCGGAAGGGAATGGAGGCGAAGGTCATATCCGCCCGGTGGGTGGTGATGCCCGCATCCACCGCTTCCTGGGAGTACAGCGGCCCCAGGGCGTGGGTCATCAGCGACTCGGACTTCACCACGTGGGTGGAGGAGCGCTGGACCATGGTGACGCGGGCACCGTTCTCCCAGAGATCCGCGCTGATGTCGTGGGCGGAGTTGTTCGCGCCCACAACGACGCACTGCCGGTCCGCGTACGCCTCGCCACTGGTGAACCGGCTGGAGTGGCACTGCTCGCCCCGGAAATCCGCCGCTCCCGGGAAATCGGGCACGTTGGGCATGCCGGACATGCCGGTGGCGAGCACCAGCTGGCGGGGGCGCAGCGTCACCGGCCGGCCCTCGCGCTCGACGTGGACGACCCATTCCCCGGCGTCCTCGTCGTAGGCCGCGCTGCGGCACTCGGTGGAGTGCCAGTAGTTCAGCTCCATGACGCGGGTGTACATCTCCAGCCAGTCGCCGATCTTGTCCTTGGGCGAGAACACCGGCCAGTGATCGGGAAAGGGCAGGTACGGCAGGTGGTCGTACCAGACCGGGTCGTGCAGGCACAGCGAGCGGTAGCGCTTGCGCCAGGAGTCCCCGGGGCGGGCATTACGCTCGACGATGATGGTCGGCACGCCCATGCGCCGCAGGCGCGCCCCCAGGCCGATCCCGCCCTGGCCGCCGCCGACGATCACGCAGTAAGGCTGCTCCTCGTAGCCCAGGCGCCGCTGCTCCTCCTCCCGGGCCTCCAGCCAGGTCTGGCGGTTGCGCACGATGCCGTGCTCGGCCCCCATCGGCCGCCGCTTTCCGGCGGGCTCCGGAAAATCCCTCAGCGCCGTCATAGCCGTAAGCAGCGTCCAGCAGCGGCCGTCGCGGTCCAGCCGGATATGGCCCTCACCGTGCGCCGTCGCCGTCGAGAACGTCAGCCACCCTTCACTGACACCGTCGGCCTCGCCGGCCTCCCCATCCAGCCGCCACTGCGACGGGCGGGTATGCTCGAGTGTGGCGGCCAGCATGTCCCGTACGGCATCCCGGCCCTCCACGGTCTTGATGTTCCAGGTGAACGTGACGAGGTCCCGCCAGTAGCACTCGTCGGCGAACATCGACACGGCGGCCTCGACGTCGTGACGCTCCAGAGCGGCGCCGAAGTCCCGGAGCCACGCGTTCACCCGGGTGGTCGCGTCATCCACGACTGCGTTCATGGTCTCTCCTCCATGGTGCTGGTTTATCGTGCAGCGGGCGCGATGGCCCACCGGGGGTGACGGAGCAGTGTTCGTGCCAGCCCCGCCGCCGCGGCCGGCGGATGACACAAGCCACTGATTGAACGTCTTTTCCTGGATTCCCCAGAGTGCCGCGGGGCAGTCTTGAAGGGACTGCATCCCCGGCCATGGCGTTACAGGTGTAACGCCATGGCCGGGTATGCTTTACACATGTAACGTGCTGTTTTTAATAAAAACATGTCGGGTTGACAGCACATGGGGCGGGGGTAAGCTGGAGAATCTACGCCCGCACGAGACGGCGCGGACAACAGAGGCGGACCGGCATCGTACGGCGAGGGACGGCCGGCAGCACCACCGCCCGCCCGTGGAGGAGAGACGATGGCGCTCAGGGGCGAGCAGCGCTCGCACATCGATGCGATCATCCGTTGCGCGGGAAGTGATCTACCGATCCCGGGCAAGGCCTCGCTGATCGAGCGCTCCTGGAAACGCTGCGTGCTCGAGCACGGTCTCGACCCGAGCCGCCCCCGGGCGGCACGTATCGTTACCAGCGAGACCCTGCGTGAGCACCAGGATCGCGCCGACGAGCTGCTCAACGTCGCCCGCGCCGGGGTCGAGCAGCTCTACCGGCAGGTCGCGCAGCTCGGCTACGTCCTCCTGCTCACCGACCGCCGCGGCATCACCGTGCAGTTCCTCGGCGAGCGTGCCGACGACCGCCGGCTGCGCCGCGCCGGGCTCTATCTCGGTGCGGACTGGCGCGAGCATCACGCCGGCACCTGCGGCGTGGGCACCTGCATCGAGGAGGGGGTTTCCCTCACCTGCCACCGCGACGATCACTTCGACGCCACACACATCGGGCTCACCTGTACTGCAGCTCCGATCACCGATCCCGCCGGCGACGTCATGGCGGTGCTCGACATATCGGCGCTGGACTCCCCGGGCGACGCCGCCAGCCAGAGCTTCGCGCTGCAGCTGGTCCTGCTTCACGCGCGCATGATCGAGGACGCCTACTTCCTGCGCCGCTACCGCGACCATCACATCTTCCGCTGCGGCAGCTCGCGCGAGTTCGTGCACGTCAACGGCGAGCGGATGTTCGCGCTGGACAGGGACGGCACCGTGATCGCCGCCAACACCGCCGGCCGCGCCCTGATCGCACGCCACCCGTGGCCGGCAACGAGGGCGGACGGCAGCCGGCCCCACCCGCCCATCCACCACCTGCTCGACTGCGAGCTCACCGACATCTGGAGCATCCCGCTCGCCTCCGATGACCAGGTCCGCGCCTTCCGCACCCGCGGCGACGGCGAGATCCTCTTCGGCACGGTGCTGGAACCCCGGCGCCGGTCCGGCAGCGGGACCGGCATCCCCCCGGCCGACGGGGAAGCGGTACCGGCCCTCGACGCCCTCGCCGCGGACGATCCGTCCATGCGCAAGACCCTGTCCATCGCCCGGCGGCTGCGCAACGAAACGGTGAACATCGTGATCACCGGGGAGACCGGCACCGGCAAGGAGCGCCTCGCCCGGGCCATCCACGACTCCAGTCACCGCGCCCGTGGCGCGTTCGTTGCCGTCAACTGTGCCGCCATACCGGAAGCGCTGATCGAGAGCGAGCTGTTCGGCTACCGAGCCGGCGCGTTCACCGGGGGACGCAGCCGGGGCATGCAGGGATTACTCCAGCAGGCCGACGGCGGCACCCTGTTTCTCGACGAGATCGGGGACATGCCGCTGCACCTTCAGACCCGGCTGCTGCGGGTGCTCGCCGAGCGCGAGGTCACCCCGCTGGGGGCGGACCGGCCGGTGGGCGTGGACCTGCGGGTGATCGCCGCCACCCACCGGGACATCAACGAAATGGTCACCGAGGGCGGCTTCCGCGAGGACCTCTACTACCGCCTCAACGGTGCCACGCTGCGGCTGCCGCCGCTACGCGAACGCGCCGACCGGCAGTACATCATCGAGCGGCTGTTCGCCGCGCTCAGCCGCGAACGGGACAGCCACGTGCGACTGCGCGCGGACACCATCAGCGCCCTGCTCGCCTACCCCTGGCCGGGGAATATACGCCAGCTCCGCAACGCCCTGGCCTACGCGCTGGCCACCGGCGAGGGCACGGAGATCGCCGTCACCGACCTGCCCGAGGAGTGCCGCACCGGGGCCGGCAACCGCGAGGCACCGCCCCCGGAGGCGGCGGCGCTGCCACCGGACGGCCAGGCCCTGCACGAGGCCCTGCGCCACTCGCGCTGGAACGTCAGCGCCGTCGCCCGCCAGCTCGGCGTCTCCCGGCCCACGGTCTACCGCCGGATGCAGCGCTTCGGCATCATCGCCCCGCATCTGCGCTAGCGGCACTTGCATCGGATCCGGCACGCTCTGCCGATGCCGGGGTCTGGAAATGCGCCAGCAGGAAATCGACCATCGCCCGGACCTTGGGCGCCGGGTAGCGGCTCCACGGATACACCGCGTACACGCCGGCGTCGGTGAACCGGTAGTCCGGCAGGACCTCCACCAGCTCGCCGCGGGCCAGCGGGCCGGCCACATAGTGGGCGGGGAGCTGGGCGATCCCCAGGCCCTTGAGGGCGGCATCCAGCAGCGCCAGGCCGTTGTTGCAGCGCAGCCGGCCACGGACACGGCGATCCTCCCGGCGGCCGTTGATGGAGAAGGTCCAGTAATCGGTGGAGCCCACCAGGCACTGATGGCGGGCCAGCGCCTCCGGCGACGCGGGGTGGCCGTGGCGCGCGAGATACCCCGGCGAGGCACACACGTGCAGCCGCCGCGGGGCGAGGCGGCGGGCCACGAGGCTGGAATCCTTGAGGCTGCCGAGGCGCACGGCGAGGTCGAAGCCCTCCTGCACCAGGTCGACCACGCGGTTGGTCAGCTCCAGCTCCACGCTGATCTCCGGGTACTGGAGCATGAAGTCGTTCACCGCCGGGGCGAGGTAGTGCTCACCGAAGTAGGTGGCGCAGCTCATTCGGATCAGCCCCCGGGGGGCGGCCTCCATGGCCTGCACCGAGCGCTCCGCCGCGTCCAGCGCGGTCACCAGCGAGCGGCATTCCTCGAAGTAGCGCCGGCCGCTGTCGGTCAGGCGCAGCTGGCGGGTGGTGCGGTGGAGCAGCTGTACGGCGAGGCGCCGCTCCAGGCGCTGGATCGCCCGGCTGGCGAACGAGGGCGAGGTCCCCAGCGCCCGGGCACCGGCGGAGAAACCGCCCTCCTCGACCACGGCCACGAAGGCCTCGACATCATCCCATCGACTCATTGATGCAATTCTGCAAAAGACTAATGATACTTTTGCACTTTATCGTGTATTCGGGGCTTCCTAAACTGCGGCGATACATTCAGAACCGCTCACCCGCGCCCCGCGCAGGAGGATAACCATGAAGTCCCGTGCCGCCGTCGCCTTCAAGGCAGGAGATCCGCTGGAGATCGTCGAGGTCGATGTCGCCCCGCCGCGCGAGGGCGAGGTGCTCGTGCGCAACGTCGCCACCGGTGTGTGCCACACCGACGCGTTCACCCTCTCCGGCGCCGACCCGGAGGGGAACTTCCCGGTCATCCTCGGTCACGAGGGCGGTGCGGTGGTCGAGGAGGTCGGCCCGGGCGTCACCAGCCTGGCCCCCGGCGACCACGTCATCCCGCTCTATACGCCGGAGTGCGGCGAGTGCAAGTTCTGCCGCTCCGGCAAGACCAACCTGTGCTCCGCCATCCGCGCCACCCAGGGCCAGGGGGTGATGCCCGACGGCACCAGCCGTTTCTCCTACAAGGGCGAGAAGATCCACCACTACATGGGCACGTCGACGTTCTCCGAGTACACCGTGCTGCCGGAGATCGCGCTGGTAAAGGTCAGCACCGACGCCCCGCTGGACAAGGTCTGCCTGCTCGGCTGCGGCATCACCACCGGCATCGGCGCGGTGCACAACACCGCCAGGGTGGAGCCCGGCTCGACGGTGGCGGTGTTCGGCCTCGGCGCCGTCGGCCTGAGCGTGATCCAGGGGGCGGTGCTGGCGAAGGCGGAGCGCATCATCGCCGTGGACATCGAGCCCGGCAAGTTCGAGTTCGCCGGCCAGCTCGGCGCCACGGACTTCGTCAACCCGAAGGACTACGACGCGCCGATCCAGCAGGTCCTCACGGAGATGACCGACGGCGGCGTCGACTACTCGTTCGAGTGCATCGGCAACGTGAACACCATGCGTGCCGCGCTGGAGTGCTGCCACAAGGGCTGGGGCGAGTCGACGATCATCGGCGTCGCCGGTGCCGGCGAGGAGATCTCCACCCGGCCGTTCCAGCTCGTCACCGGGCGGGTCTGGCGCGGGTCCGCGTTCGGCGGCGTGAAGGGCCGCACCGAGCTGCCGGGCTACGTCACCCGGTACATGGACGGCGATATCAACATCGACGAGTTCGTCACCCACACCATGGGGCTGGAGGAGATCAACCGCGCCTTCGAGCTGATGCACGCCGGCGAGAGCATCCGCTCGGTGGTGTACTTCTGAAGCGGAGGGGATGATGCCGGAACAGCCGACACTGGAAACCGTCGCCGAGAACCGCTGCTTCGACGGCCGCGTGCTGCGCTACCGCCACCACGCACGCAGCCTCGACTGCCAGATGATCTTCGGCGTCTACCTGCCGCCGCAGGCCGAGCGCCAGCCGGTGCCGGTGCTCTACTGGCTCTCGGGGCTGACCTGCACCGACGAGAACTTCATGCAGAAGGCGGGCGCCCAGCGCCTCGCCGCCGAGCTGGGCATGGCCATCATCTGCCCCGACACCAGCCCGCGGGGTACCGATCTGCCCGGCGAACACGACGAGTACGACTTCGGCTCCGGTGCGGGTTTCTACGTCAACGCGACCCGCGCACCGTGGGACGCCCACTACCGGATGTACGACTACGTCGTCGAGGAGCTGCCGGCGCTGGTGGAGGCCGAGCTGCCGGTCACCGACCGACGCGCGATCAGCGGCCACTCCATGGGCGGGCACGGGGCGCTGGTCTGCGCCCTGCGCAACCCGGGCCGCTACCGCTCGGTCTCCGCGTTCGCACCGATCTGCAATCCCGTCGCCGTGCCATGGGGGCACAAGGCGTTCTCCCGCTATCTCGGCGACGACGAGACGGAATGGGCGGCCTACGACGCCAGCCACCTCGTCGCCACCGCCTCCGAGCGCCTGCCGCTGCTGGTAGACCAGGGCGAGGCCGACGGCTTCCTCGCCGAACAGCTCCATCCCGAGGCCCTGGAGAGCGCCTGCGCGGCGGCCGGGCACCCCCTGACCCTGCGCCGCCGCCCGGGGTACGACCACAGCTACTTCTTTATCGCCAGCTTCATCGACGACCATCTCCGCCACCACGCCGACGCCCTCGGCTGCCCCGGCTGAGGCGTTCGACCCCGCCCGCGGCACCCGCCGCGGGCGGCGGCCACCTTGACCCCGACACGATCGCCCTCATACCCGGGAGGGACGCACCACCAACACCGCCTCTGGTAGGCTAGCGTCCGTTGGAACGCACAACCCGTAGAGGAATCGAAATGGCAGACGAATCCGGTCTCTCCGAGATGAAGATGGACCCGAACGGGCTCTTCCGTGAGGAGGTCTTCACCGATCGGCGCATCGGCACCATCCAGCGCCTCACCCCCGTGCGCAGCGACGGCAGCGACGACCCCGACCGCGACGTGCTCTACCTCGGCCAGACCCAGGTGATGACCCCCGCGGGCGCGCTGCCGCTGTCCTTCGAGCTGGATGCGGACAGCCTCGACGGCGCCATGGAGGCCTTCCCGGAGGCCGCGCAGCAGGCCCTTGAGCAGACCATGGATGAGCTCAAGGAGATGCAGCGCGAGTCCGCCTCCCGCATCGTCACCCCCGACCAGATGGGCGGCCAGGGCGGTGGCGGCATGCCCGGCGGCGGAGGCGGCCAGGGCGGCGGCTTCCAGCTGCGCTGAGGCGGGCATGAACGATCAGCCGGCGTCCGTCGCCGACGAGGCGGCCGCGCTCTGGGACTTCGCCGTGCGCGTCTACGGCATGCAGGGCATCAAGGACACCTGCCTCGCCGTGCAGGCGCGCTACGGGCTGAGCATCTCCACCCTGCTCGGGGCGATCTGGACCGGCGCCCACGGCTACGGCCGTATGGGCGCGACCCAGCTGGAGACCACCGTGCGCCGCGCGACGGAGTGGCACCGCGAGGTCATCGAGCCCATGCGCGCACTGCGCCGCCGCCTGCGCCAGCAGCCGCCCCCGGGGCTGGAGACGCGTACCGAGGCCCTGCGCCACGAGGTGCTGCGCCAGGAGCTGGAGGCGGAACGCATCGAGCAGCAGCTCCTGCTCGAGGACTTCCCCCGCGGGCAGTGCCCGGTCTCCGCGGAGGCGGAGCGCTGGCGCGATGCCACGGCCAACGCGGCTCTGTACACGCGCAAGAGCTGTCCCCGCCCGGAGCCCCAGGCCCTGGACGCGCTCGCGCGGATCCTCGGCGCGGCGTTCCCGGACGTCGACGGCGAGGCGATCAAGCGCGAGGCGGCGGCGGTGTGGCAGGTCGGCGGCGGCTGCGAGGGCAGCGGCGGGGCCTGAGTCGGATCACTGCAGCCCGAGCGTGCGCATCGCGCGGTTGATCTCGCGCAGCCGCCCGCCGTCGCCGCCGCGGTCCGGGTGGTGGCGCATCGCCAGCCGCCGGTAGGCGGCGCGGATCGCCGCGTCGTCCACCGGGTCCGACAGCCCCAGCTCCGCCAGTGCGTCCGCGCGGCCGTCGTCCCGCGCCAGACGCTGCCAGAACGAGCCGAGCAGCCGTTCCACCTCCGCCTCGGTGATCCCGTCGAGGTTGCCCATGTCCGTGTAGAACGCGCGCACGCCGTCCGGCGCCCCCAGCGCTGACGCCGTCGTCCGCGGCAGGATGCGGATGCACAGGCAGTCCACCTGCACGTCCTCGCCGTGCACGGCCAGACGCTCGCCCAGGCGGTAGAGGGTGTGGAAGAGCAGGAAGTGGGTCCGATACATCGCCAGCGGTCGCGCCAGGCAGCCCGGCGCGATCTCCGGGACATCATCCCTGGCCTGTAGCGCGCGGATCAGCTCGAACTCCGCGAGCCCCTCCGGCGCCTCGCGCAGCATCGCCTCGATCCGCCCGAGGTGGTGATCCCAGGCACCGGCGGGCGGCGCCGTCTCGCAGTTATCCACCGTGTTCGTCCCCTGCCGGCAACCGGACTGCAGGTCGGGCCGGTATCGTCGATAGCTGGGGGGCAATATAATAACCTTCTGTTTTAAAAAGCAATTTTATAGCGGTTAAATTTTCGGCATATTCGCTAACCCGCTTGCCCGACAGGCACTTAGGGGATATTCCCAGAATTCTTCCACACAGTTATCCACAGCATGTGGGGAAAACCCGCCGCCGCAACCGCCCGGTCGCCGGTTACACTGGGCGGCAAACGAACGCCGCCCGAGACGCATGCCCGAACCGCCGCAGATCGCCCGCGTCGCCGTGCCCGGCCCGCTGCCGGAGCCGCTGGACTACCGCATCACCGCCGCCGTGCCGGAGCCGGGGGCGCGGGTGCGCGTGCCCCTCGGCCGCCGCCAGGTGATCGGCGTGGTCGTCGCCACGGCCACGCACAGCGAGCTCCCCACGCGGCGCCTGCGCCCGCTCGGCGAGCTCCTCGACGACACCGCGGTGCTGCCCGGGGAACTGCTCGAACTCACGCTCTGGGCGGCCGGCTACTACCACCACCCGGTGGGCGAGGCGCTGACGAGCGCGCTGCCCGTACGCCTGCGCCACGGCCAGCCGGCACAGTACACCCGCGAGACCGTCTGGCGACTCACCGACACCGGGCGCGACACCCCGCCCGACACCCTCGCCGCCCGCGCCCCGCGGCAGGCGGCGCTGCTCGCGCGCCTGCAGTCCCTCGGCAGCCTCGCCGCCGCCCACTTCCCCGAGGCGGAGGGTGACTGGCGCGGCGGCCTCCAGCGGCTGGTCGAGCGCGGTCTCGCCCGGGCCGGGCAGGTGGACACCCCCGGGCTCATCGAGGGCCACGACGACGGCGGCGACCGCCCGACGCTCAACGACGCCCAGCGCGACGCGGTGGACGCCGTTCGCGGCGCCGAGGGATTCGCCCCGCTGGTGGTCGAGGGCGTGACCGGCAGCGGCAAGACCGAGGTCTACCTCCACGCCATCGAGGCGGTGCTCGCCGCGGGGCGCCAGGCCCTGGTGATCGTCCCCGAGATCGGCCTGACCCCGCAGCTCGTCGACCGCTTCGCCCGCCGGCTCGCCGCCCGCATCGCCGTGCTCCACTCCGGCCTCGCCGCCGGCGAGCGCCTGGACGGCTGGCTCGCCGCCCGGGACGGCGTGGCGGACGTGATCATCGGCACGCGCTCGGCGGTGTTCACGCCCCTAGCCCGCCCCGGCCTCATCCTGGTGGACGAGGAGCATGACGCCTCGCTCAAGCAGCAGGACGGCTTCCGCTACTCCGCCCGGGACCTCGCCGTGGTCCGCGCCCAGCGCCTGGGGCTGACCGTGATCCTCGGCAGCGCGACCCCCTCACTGGAGACCCTGCACAACATGCGCCTCGGCCGTTACCGGGAGCTGCGCCTGCCCCAGCGGGCCGGCGGCGCGGCCATGCCCCGCTTCCGGCTCCTGGACGTCCGCGGCCGCCCCCTGCGGGACGGCCTCTCGGCGCCGCTGATCGAGCAGATGCGCGCCCACCTGGACGACGACGGGCAGGTGCTGGTGTTTCTCAACCGGCGCGGCTTCGCCCCGGTGCTGCTCTGCCACGAATGCGGCTGGGTCTCGGAATGCGAGCGCTGCGACGCACGGCTGACCTACCACCGCCACGACCGCCGCCTGCACTGCCATCACTGCGACCACGAGCGCCCGGTCCCACGGGCCTGCCCGGACTGCGGCAGCGTCGACCTGCGCCCCGTGGGCCAGGGCACCGAGCGCCTGGCCGAGGCCATCGAGGCCGCCTTCCCCGACACCGCCATGGTCCGCATCGACCGCGACAGCACCCGGCGCAAGGGTGCCTTCGAGCGGCAGATGGCGGCGGCGCAGCGCGGCGAGGCGCGCATCCTCCTGGGCACCCAGATGCTCGCCAAGGGGCACCACCTGCCGGCGGTCACCCTGGTGGCGGTGGTGGATGCCGACCAGGGCCTGTTCAGCGCCGACTTCCGCGCCCCGGAACGACTCGCACAGCTCATCATCCAGGTGGCCGGACGCGCCGGGCGGGCGGAGCGCCCCGGCGAGGTCGCGATCCAGACCCACCACCCGGAACACCCGCTGCTGCAGCTCCTCGTCCACGCCGGCTACCGCCGCTTCGCCGAGGACGCGCTGCTGGAACGCGAGGCCGCCGGCCTGCCACCCTACACGGCCATGGCCCTGCTCCGCGCCGAGGCCGTCGACGAGGCCGCACCCCGGGAATTCCTCGACGCCGCCCGCGCCGCCGGCCCGGAGGGCACGCGACTGGAGCTCCTCGGGCCGGTACCGGCGCCCATGGAGCGCCGGGCGGGGCGGGTCCGCGCCCAGCTCCTCGTGCGCGCGCCCTCCCGCCGCCACCTCCAGGCCGGCCTGAAACGCTGGCTGCCCGGCGTCGCCGCCCTCCCGCAGGCGCGGCGGGTGCGCTGGAGCATCGACGTCGACCCGGCGGACATGCTGTAACCGCAATGCGCGCGGGCGCAGACGCAGCCGGGAACGCCTCGTGCGCGCCTGCCGTCGCCCCCGCCCGCGCCGCCCCCGACGGGCGTTGCCCGGGCGGGGCCCCGGCTGCCTTGCATGAGCGGGTACACAGGCGATAATAGGGCGCTTCGACACCCCGCAGACGGATACCACCCGGACCCTATGAAGAATCTACTCGCGCAGCTCGTCGAGCAGGCCATCGGCACGCTGCAGGCCGACGGCACCCTTCCCGCCGGGCTCGACATCGACGTGCAGGTCGAGCGCGGCCGCGGCGAGGGCCATGGCGACTTCGCCACCAACACCGCGATGCGCCTGGCCAAGCCGGCACGACGGCCGCCGCGGGAGCTCGCCCAGGCGCTGGTCGACGCCCTGCCGCCGCACCGCTATGTCGAGCGCGTGGAGATCGCGGGCCCCGGGTTCATCAATTTCTTCCTCACCGCCGACGCCGCCTTCGCGGTGATCCGCGACGTCTGGGAGCAGGGCGAGGCCTTCGGGCGCAGCCGCGCGGGCGAGGGCCGGCGCATCCTGGTGGAGTTCGTCTCCGCCAATCCCACCGGGCCGCTGCACGTGGGCCACGGCCGGGGCGCGGCGTTCGGGAGCGCGCTGGCGAGCCTGCTCGCCACCGCCGGCTTCGACGTCCAGCGGGAGTACTACGTCAACGACGCCGGCCGGCAGATGGACATCCTCGCGGTGTCCGTGCTGCTGCGCTACCTGGAGCAGCGCGGCGGGGCGGTGCCCTTCCCGGACAACGGTTACCGCGGCGACTACATCCGCGACATCGCCTCCGGGCTCGCCGAACGCGACGGCGACGCCTACCGGATCGACACCGCCGCGCTCACCGCGAAGCTCCCGGCGGACGCCAGCGACGGCGGCGACAAGGAGGCCCATGTCGACGCGCTCGTGCGCCGCAGCCGCGAGCTGCTCGGCGAGGCGCGCTACCGCGCGGTGCTGGACGCGGCGCTGGAGGCCATCCTCGCCGACATCCGCGACGACCTCGGCGAGTTCGGCGTGCACTTCGACCGCTGGTTCTCCGAGCGCAGCCTCACCGAGAACGGCGCCGTCGGCCGCACCATCGAGCGCCTGGTCGAGGCCGGGCACTGCTACGAGGCCGACGGCGCGCTGTGGTTCCGCGCCACCGACTTCGGCGACGACAAGGACCGTGTGGTCCGCCGCGCCGACGGGCTGACCACCTACTTCGCCTCGGACATCGCCTACCACCTGGACAAGTTCGAGCGCGGCTTCGACCAGCTGATCGACGTCTTCGGCGCCGACCACCATGGCTACATGGCCCGCGTGCGCGCCAGCCTGGAGGCCTTCGGCTACCCGGCGGACCGGCTGGAGTTCCGCCTGGTGCAGTTCGCCATCCTCTACCGCGGCGCCGAGCGCCTGCCGATGTCCACCCGCTCCGGCGAGTTCGTCACCCTGCGCGAGCTGCGCGAGGAGGTGGGCAACGACGCCGCCCGGTTCTTCTACGTCATGCGCCGCCCGGAGCAGCACCTGGACTTCGACCTGGAGCTCGCCAAGTCCGAGTCCGCGGACAATCCGGTGTACTACCTCCAGTACGCCCACGCGCGGATCTGCAGCGTGCTCCGCCAGCTCGACGAGCAGGGCCTGGACCATGACCCGGACGCCGGCTTCCAGGCCCTCGCGCGCCTCACCGAGGACCACGAGCAGGCCCTGATCAGCCAGCTCGGGCGCTTCCCCGAGGTCATCGAGACCGCCGCGCTGGCCCACGAACCCCACCAGCTCGCGCACTACCTGCGCGAGCTCGCCGGTGCCTTCCACACCTACTACAACGCGCACCAATTCCTCGTCGACGACGCCGGGCTGCGCAACGCGCGGCTCAACCTCGTGCTCGCGACGCGCCAGGTCCTGCGCAACGGCCTGCGCGTGCTCGCGGTAAACGCACCGGAGCGGATGTAACCATGGCCCGCCGCAAGACCGGACAGGCAAGCGGCCGCCAGCAGCGCCGCAGCACCTCCCGCAAGGGCAGCACCGGGCGCTCGCTGCCGGGCTGGCTCTGGGGGGTCGGCGGGCTCGGGATCGGGCTCGGGGTGGCGCTGCTCGTGCACTGGCACTACACCGGCGGCGGCCCGCAGCAGCTCAGCGAGCTCATGGCCCCGCCGTCACCGCAGCAGCAGGGTGCCGGCCGGGACATCACCGGTGACAGCGGGACGCCGCCGCAGGGCGGCGGCGACACCACGGCGAAGCAGGACAAGCCGCGCTTCGAGTTCTACCGCCTGCTGCCCGAACAGAAGGTGGAGGTACCCGGCGGTGACCAGGAACGGCAACAGCAGGCCGCCGACCGCACGGCAGAGCCCGGTGACACCGGCGAGACGACCCGGCAGCGCTCCGCCAGCGCGGACACGGGCGAGAGCACTGCAAGCAAGAGCGCCGACAGCAACCGGCGCTACCTGCTTCAGGCCGGATCGTTCCGCGGCCACGACGATGCGGACCGGCTCAAGGCGCGGCTGGCACTGCTCGGCATCGAGGCGAACATCCAGCGCGTGGAGCTCTCCGGCGGCGAGCTCTGGCACCGGGTGCGCGTGGGGCCGTTCAACGACCTCGACCGCGTGAACACCGTGCGCCGGCGGCTCAAGGAGAACGGCATCGAGACCGTCCTGCTCAAGCGCAGCGGCTGAACCCGCCGCCGCGCTCAGTAGGCCATCCGGCGCCCGAGCACCCCGCGGCCGACGGTGAGCAGGAACGCCGGCGCGCCCGCGATGAGATACCAGTGGAAGGTGCAGAAGCGCCACACCAGCAGCGCCACCGCCAGCACCGAGGCATCCACCCAGGCCGAGAGCATCATCCCGAAGCCCACCTCCACGCCCACGGAGCCGCCGGGCAGCAGGCTCAGGTGGCCGACCATCAGCGACAGCGCCTGGGTGATGAACAGCCACGCCCAGGGCAGCGGGTTGTCCAGCAGCATGAAGATCGTCGGCACCAGCGCGTAGCGCAGCAGCCAGTGCAGCGTGCAGAAGCCGTACAGCGCCGCCAGCCGCATCCGGCCCAGCCCCAGCATCAGCCGCACCGCCGCGCGGAAGCGCAGCAGCGCCCGCCCCAGCCGCCAGCGATAGCGGTGCAGCATGGGCACGCGGCGGAAGATCCGCCCCAGCGCCAGCGCCAGCACCCGGTAGTGCCGGGGCAGCCACAGCAGCAGCGCGAAGCCGACAGGGGCGACGATGCCAGCGGTAATCACCCAGCCCATGGCCACGTCGCCGATTACGAACAACGCCGCCAGCGGCAGGAAGGTGGCGAAGAACGCGAGATCCGCGATCTGGTCGAGCACCACCAGCGCACTGGCCTCGGGCACCCCCAGGCCGCGGCGGGTGAACAGATAGACGTTGGTGGCCGGTCCACCGGTGTAGGCCGGCGTGGCGGTGCCGGCGAACTCGATGCTCAGGACCTTGCTGAACGCCTCCGCGACGGGCAGGTGCAGGCCGAAGGCGCCGGCGAGGATACGCAGCCGGAAAGCGTTGCACAGCCAGCCCAGCGCGACCATGGTGAGCAGCGGCACCAGCCCCCACAGCGGGAACCGCGCCAGGGCATGGAGCAGTTGGCTGCCGCCGCCGAGCCACAGGGGGATCGCCGCGGAGACGAGCACACTCACCATCAGCGCGATGACCCAGTGCCGTCTCACGCCGCCTCCCGGATGTCGCTCGCGGGCCGGCGGCCCGGGATCGCTGTCAGTTGCATGGCCTGCCGTTTTTCACGGGGAATATGGGGAAATCGTGAAGGCGACAGCCTACCCCAGCGGCGCGCCCGCGGACAGGCCCCGTACCGTGTCGGGGAGGCCTGTCCGCGAGCCTGCACACTAAAGAGAGCGGCGGTTGCCCTCCTCGAACAACGCCTGCTTGAGGCGGTAGAGCGTGGAGATATCCTCCTCGCCGTGGCCCTGCTCCATGAGCCGCTCGTAGTGCTTGAGCGTCATCTCCACCACCGGCAGGGACACGCCCATGCGCTCGAGCATCTCCCGGCAGATGCCCAGGTCCTTGTGGTGCAGCGCCGCCTTGAAGCCGGGCTCGAAGGTGCCGCGCACCATGGTCGGGCCGCGGTGGCTGAGGAACCAGTTGCCGGCGGCACCGCCGCCGACCACCTCGATGACACGGTCCATGTCCAGGCCGCTGGCCTGGCCGAAGGCGAGGGCCTCGGTCACCGCCTGGTTGATGCCGGCAACCATGATCTGGTTCACCGCCTTGGTGGCCTGGCCGCTGCCGGACTCGCCCATGTGCGTGACCGACTTGCCGATGGCCTCCAGTGCCGGCATCGCCTGCACCAGGGCCTCGGCGTCGCCGCCGGCCATGACCACGAGCTGACCGTTCTCCGCACCCTCGCGCCCGCCGGACACCGGCGCGTCCAGGAAACGCCCGCCGGCGTCGGCGATCCGCTCCGCGGCGGTCTTCACCGTGGCGACGCTGATGGTGGAGGTGTCCACCACCACCCCGCCGGGCTGCAGCCCCTCGCGCAGTGCATCCACCATCTCCAGCACGTCCGCGTCGGCAGACACGCAGGTCAGCACCACCTCGCATTCCGCGGCTACCGCCGCCGGGTCCGGTGCCGCCATCACGCCGAGCTCCTGCGCCAGGGCGTCCGCCTTGGCGGCGGTGCGGTTCCACACGGCACCCAGCAGGTCGTGACGGGCCAGGTTCCGGGCCATGCCGACGCCCATGGCGCCGAGGCCGATCATGCCCACCTTCATGGCAGTCCTCCTCTATCGCGTAGGTAGGTCGAGCCCTGAAGGCCCGCCCCGAGCTCCCGGAGACACGCGGCGCGGGTGGCCTCGTCCAGGCCCGAACCGTCGACCCGGCGGCGGTAGGCCTGCAGCATCGCCTCCGCCTCGAAGTGGACGTGGCGCAGCACGGCGGCCACGCTCTCGCCCCCCGCGGGCTCGGACAGCCGCCACCCGCCGTTCTCGAGGACGACGTTCACCGCGTCCGTGTCGCCGAAAAGATTGTGCATGTCGCCGAGGATCTCCTGATAGGCCCCGACGAGGAAGACCCCGAGCACCAGCGGCGTGCCCGGCCGCCAGGGCGGCACGCGCAGGGTGCTCTCCACGCCGTCGCGATCGACGTAGAGGTGCACCGCCCCGTCGGAATCGCAGGTGAGATCCTGGAGCACGGCGCGGGCCGAGAGCGGCTCGTCCAGCCGGTGCACGGGCAGGATCGGGAAGATCTGGTCGATGGCCCAGATGTCCGGCATCGACTGGAACAGCGACAGATTGGCGAAGAGCTTGCCGGCCTGGCGCTCGCGCAGGGTGTCGAGCACCTCTCGGTGAGCGCGCACTGACGGGTCCAGCCGCGCCAGCACGCTGCGGCAGGTCGCCTGGTAGTAGCGCTCCGCCTGGGCCCGCCCGGCCAGCCCGAGCAGGCCGTGGTTGTACATGCCCTGGGCCTCCTCCAGGGCATTGCAGGCATCGTGATAGACCTCCAGCGGCGAGCGCGAGGCGCCTTGCCGGTAGCCCTGCCAGAGGTCACGGATCACCGCGGGGGCATCCGCCTCCGGGGCATCCGGTCCGGCGTCGCCGTCGAAGCCGTCCACGTCGATCACGTCCGTGACCAGCACCGCGTGATGCGCGGTCATGGCACGGCCGGATTCCGTGACCACGTCCGGGTGCGGCAGCGCCTGCTCGTCACAGACCTCGCGCAGGGTGCGCACGATGTTGGCCGCGTACTCCTCCAGCGAGTAGTTCATCGAGCAGAAGCTGCGCGATCGCGTACCCTCGTAGTCCACGCCCAGGCCGCCGCCGACGTCCACGCAGTGAACCGGCGCGCCCAGGCCCCGCAGCGCGGCATAGTGACGCGCCGCCTCGCGCATGCCGCGCTGGATATCGCCGATGTTCGGGATCTGCGAGCCCAGGTGAAAATGCACCAGACCGAGGGCATCGAGATGGCCGGCTTCGGCGAGGCGGTCCACCACCGCCAGCGCCTGGGCGGCAGTGAGCCCGAACTTGGAGCGTTCCCCGCCGGTGTTCTGCCACATGCCCTCGCCGATGGAGGCGAGGCGGATGCGCACGCCCAGCGCCGGGGCGACGCCGAGGCGGTCGGCCTCCTCCAGCAGCAGCGTCAGCTCCGAGAGCTTCTCCACCACCACATGGACGTCCAGGCCGAGCTGCCGGGCGCGCAGCGCCAGACGCACGTACTCGCGGTCCTTGTAGCCGTTGCAGATCACCCGCGCCCCTGCCGGGGCGACGGCGAGCACCGCCATGAGCTCGGGCTTGCTGCCCGCCTCCAGGCCTACGCGCTCATGGGCGGCGACGATCTCCTCCACCACCCGGCGCTGCTGGTTCACCTTGATCGGATACACGGCGGTGTGGCGGCCGCCGTAGCCCTCCGCCGCCATCGCCGCGGCGAATGCGGTGCACAGGCGCTGAACGCGGTCGTGGAGAATGTCCACGAAGCGGACCAGCACGGGCAGGTCCAGGCCCTGGCGGCGGGCGGCCTCAACCACCTCGTAGAGGTCCACCGCCGGACCGGCGCCACGCCGGGGCCGGGCCACGACGCGGCCGCTGTCGGTGACGTCGAAGTAGCCCTCGCCCCAGTGGGCGACATTATAGGTCTCGCGGGCGGTCTCCGCCGGCGTGTGAGGCATCGCTGACTCCTGGATGTGGCCGCCCCGCGGGGCAGCGGCGTTCACGCGGCCCGCCAGTCCTCGCGGACCGCCGCCACGGCCCGCGCACGGGCGTCGGCCATGGCCTCGGCGATGGCCGGCCCCTTCAGGCCCTGCTCGACGAAGGGCCGGGCGGTGACCCCGCAGGCGGCCCCGAAGGCGTCCCGCAGATAGCGTCCCTGAGGATACTCGCTGTCGGCGAAACCGGTGCGCCCCCGTGCATCCGCGGTGCAGGCGTCGATGAAGCGTGTCAGGCGCTCCGGCTTGCGGAAGGCGTCCAGCTCCGAGAACAGCTTCACCACCCGCGCTGGCCGCAGCGTCAGGGCCTGGTGGGCGAGCAGGTGGTGACGGGTCACGCCCCGGGCGGTGTCCCGGCAGGCGTTGGGCACCCGCAGTCGCTCGCACACGGCATCGACCAATGGTACCCCGCGCGCCTCGTGGCCGCGGTGACGGGGCAGCTCGTCGCCCGGGGTCTCGCCCTTGCCCAGGTCGTGGACCAGCACGGCGAAACGGGTGGCGAGCTCGTCGCTGAGCCCCACGCAGGCGTCCAGCGACATCAGGACGTGCTCGCCGGTATCGATCTCCGGGTGGTAGTCCGCGCGCTGGGGCACACCGAAGAGGCGGTCGACCTCGGGCAGCAGCACGGCCAGGGCACCACACTCGCGCAGCACGCGCACGAAGGCGCTGGGCGCGTCGCTGACCAGCGCCCGGCTGAACTCCTGCCAGACCCGCTCGGGGACCAGCGCGTCCACCTCGCCGGCCTCGACCATCTCCCGGCACAGGGCCAGGGTCTCCTCCGCCACGCGAAAACCGAGCGGCGCGAAGCGCGCGGCGAAGCGCGCCAGGCGCAGGATCCGTACCGGGTCCTCGCGGAAGGCGGGGGAGACGTGACGCAGCAGCCGTGCGTCGAGGTCGGCGCGACCGCCGTAGGGATCGACGACGGTGCCGTCCCCGTCCTGCGCCATCGCGTTGACGGTGAGATCGCGCCGGGCGAGGTCCTGCTCCAGGGTCACGTCCGGCGCGGCGTGGAACTCGAAGCCGTGATAGCCCCGCGCGGTCTTGCGCTCGGTGCGCGCCAGCGCGTACTCCTCGCGGGTCCGCGGGTGCAGGAAGACCGGGAACTCCCGGCCCACCGGCTCATAGCCGGCCTCGCGCATCTCCTCGGGGGTGGCGCCGACCACCACCCAGTCGCGCTCGTGCACCGCCAGCCCGAGGAGCCGGTCGCGCACCGCACCGCCGACGAGATACGCGCGCACGGCGCCCCGCCTCAGACCCGGCGGGCGCTGCGGCGGAAGCGGTTGTAGTACTGTCGCTGGCGTCGCCGGCCGACGTACATCGGCACCACCGCCTCCACGGCGGTGGGATGGATCCCCAGCCGGGCCAGGCCGTCGTCGCTGCAGACGTTGTCCACCTGGCTGGAGAGGTAGTTGTCCATGGAGTAGGGCTTGCCGGGCACGCGCTCCATCACCCGCGCCTGCAGCCGCGAGAGCCGGTCGGAGAGACCGATGATGGGCTTGTTCGTGCCGATCAGCTCGGCGCAGTAGCTCACCAGCTCGCGCAGGGTATAGACCGACGGCCCGCACAGCTCGTAGCGCTCGCCGAAGGTGTCCGGATCGTTGAGGCAGTTCACGAACGCCTGGGCCACGTCACCCACGTACACCGGCTTGAACCGCGCCTCGGGGGTGGGCAGCGGCAGGAACGGCGCCATGCGCAGCATGGTGGCGAACTGATTGAGGAAGTTGTCCTCCGGCCCGAAAATCACCGACGGGCGGAAGACCGTGACCCCGAAGCCCGCACGATTGGCCTCCATGGCGATACGCTCGCCCTCGGCCTTGGTCTGCTGGTAACGGCTCGGCGCCTCGGGGGCGGCACCCAGGGCGCTCATGTGCAGCAGCCGCTTCACGCCGGCGGCACGGGCCCCCTCGACCAGGTTGCGCACCAGGCGTACATGGACCTCGTCGAAGCCGCGCCCCCGGCCCGGCTCGTCGTTGAGCACGCCGACCAGGTTGATCACGGCATCGAAACCGGAGATCTCCCGGCGCAGGGTGTCCGCATCGTGGATGTCCGCCTCCACCAGCTCCAGGTTGGGGATGGGCAGCAGGTGCCGGCTGCGCTCGCGATTGGTGGTGATCACCCGGATACGCACCGGGGTGTTCGCGAGGCGGTTGGCGATGTGCCGGCCGACGAAGCCGGAGCCGCCGAGGATGCAGACGGAGTCCACGCGCATGGGTTCAAGCCCCCTATCGATGATATAGCTGGCGCCTATTGTACTAATCTTTCCAGCGGTATTGTCATGCCCCGGCCGGTCCGCGCGTTGCCCCCCGGGCACGTGCGGGCCCCGAGGGAAACCGCTGGACAGGACCTTCCGCCGCGGAAAGCCACATGTCCGGGCCCACCCGCCGCCAGCCATGATCTGCGATACTGGGCCGGCGGCGCCGGCCCGGCGCCACCCGACGCGGCAAACCGGGAGGTCCCTTGGAAACCCTGATCGCCTACCTGCTGACCGGCGCTGCCGCCGGCTTCGCCTCCGGCCTGTTCGGCATCGGCGGCGGGCTGATCATCGTCCCCACCCTGCTCGGCGTGTTCGCGCTACAGGGCCTGAGCACGGACATCGCCACCCACCTCGCGGTCGGCAGCTCGCTGGCCACCATCATCGTCACCTCGCTGTCCTCGCTGCGCGCCCACGCGCGGCTCGGCAACATCCGCTGGGCCGTCTGGCGACCGCTGGCCGCGGGGCTCGCCGTCGGCGCGATCGGCGGCGCCCAGATCGCGGGCATGATGCCCGGGGAGATGCTGCGCAGCATATTCGGCATCTTCGCGGTGGTGATGGCGCTGCGCATGGCCCTCGGTGGCCAGCCGCCGGCCCACCGGCAGGTACCGGGGCACGCCGGGCTCGCCTCCACCGGCGTGGGTTTCGGGGTGATCTCGAGCATCGTGGGCATCGGCGGCGGCAGCCTCACGGTGCCCTTCCTCGCCTGGTGCGGCGTGCCCATGCGCTACGCCGTGGGTACCTCCGCGGCGGCGGGCCTGCCCATCGCCCTGGCGGGATCGCTGGGCTTCGTCATCTCCGGCGGTATCCACGCCACCAGCGAGCTGCCGAGCGGCGCGACCGGCTTCGTGTACTGGCCGGCGGTGGCCGGACTCGCCGCCGCCAGCGTGCTGCTCGCGCCGGTGGGGGCGCGGCTCGCCAGCCGCCTGCCCCAGCACATCCTCAAGCGCGCCTTCGCGCTGCTGCTGGTGGTGGTCGGCGTGCGCCTGCTCTGGGGCTGAGGGCCGGCCTCAGCCCAGGCCCAGCTTCTTCTCCAGGTAGTGGATATTGGTGCCGCCGGCACGGAAGGCGGAGTCGCTGAGCAGGTCCAGGTGGAGTTCCGCGTTGGTCTTCACGCCGTCCACGACCAGCTCCGTGAGCGCGGTGCGCATGCGCGCGATGGCGCTGTCGCGGTCGTCCGCCCAGGTGATGATCTTGCCGATCATGGAGTCGTAGTGGGGCGGCACCACGTAGCTGGAGTAGATGTGCGAGTCCACCCGCACGCCCGGCCCGCCCGGGGCGTGGAACTGGGTGATCTTGCCCGGTGACGGGATGAACGAGCGCGGATCCTCCGCGTTGATCCGGCACTCGATGGCGTGGCCGCGCCAGGTGATGTCCTCCTGGCGGTAGCGCAGCGGCTCGCCGGCAGCGACGCGCAGCTGCTCGGCGACCAGGTCCACGCCGGTGACCTGCTCGGTGATCGGGTGCTCCACCTGGATGCGGGTATTCATCTCGATGAAGTAGAAGCGCCCGTCCTGGTAGAGGAACTCGAAGGTGCCGGCACCACGGTAGCCGAGCTGCCGGCAGGCCTCGGCGCAGCGCTCGCCGATGTCGCGACGCTGCTCCGGCGTGAGCCCCGGCGCGGGGCTCTCCTCGATCACCTTCTGGTGGCGGCGCTGCATGGAGCAGTCGCGCTCGCCGAGGTGGATGGCGTTGCCGTGCTGGTCGGCGAGCACCTGGATCTCCACGTGGCGCGGGTCGTCCAGGTACTTCTCCATGTAGACGACGTCGCTGCCGAAGGAGTTCTGCGCCTCGGCCCGGGTCACGGAGATCGCGTGCAGGAGGTTCGCCTCGCTGCGCACCACGCGCATGCCGCGCCCGCCGCCACCGGCGGCCGCCTTGATGATCACCGGATAGCCGATGCGCGCGGCGGTGGCCAGGTTCTCCTCGCTGTCCTCGCCGAGGGGACCGCCCGAGCCCGGCACACAGGGGATCCCCGCCTCCTTCATGGCCTCGATCGCCGAGACCTTGTCGCCCATCATGCGGATGGTCTCCGCGCGCGGGCCGATGAACACGAACCCGGAGTTCTCCACACGCTCGGCGAAGTCGGCGTTCTCCGAGAGGAAGCCGTAGCCGGGATGGATGGCGACCGCGTCGGTGACCTCCGCCGCGGAGATGATCGCGGGGATGTTGAGATAGCTCTCCCCGGACGGGGGCGGGCCGATGCACACCGACTCGTCGGCAAGGCGCACGTGCTTGAGCTCGCGGTCGGCACTGGAGTGCACGGCCACGGTTCGCACGCCGAGCTCGCGGCAGGCGCGCAGGATACGCAGGGCGATCTCGCCGCGGTTCGCGATGACGACTTTATCCAGCATGTTGACTATCCGTTAGCGAGTGGGGGCGCACGCTCAGTCGATGACGAACAGCGCCTGGTCGAACTCCACGGGCTGGCCGTTCTCGACGAGGATACTGCGCACCGTGCCGGCCTTGTCGGCCTCGATCTGGTTGAGCATCTTCATGGCCTCGATGATGCACAGCGTATCGCCGACCTCGACCTGCTGCCCCTCCTCGACGAACGCCGTCGAGCCCGGCGACGGGGAACGGTAGAAGGTCCCCACCATGGGCGAGCGCACCGTGTGGCCGGTGGGCTCGGCGGGCGCCGCCTCGCCGGAAGGCCCGTCCGCCGCCGGCGCGGCGGGGGCGGCTGCGGGCGGGGCCGCCGCCTGGGGCGGCATCTGGTAGTGTACCGGCGCCGCCGGGGCGTCCGGAGCGCCGCGGCTGATGCGCACCGACTCCTCGCCCTCGCAGATCTCGATTTCGTTGATGCCCGATTCCTCGAGCAGCTCGATGAGGCGCTTGATCTTGCGAATATCCATGAGTTATCAGTCCTGTCCCGCACGCCGAAGCGCTGCGTCCAAGGCGTATTCATAGCCGTCCGCGCCGAGGCCGGCGATCACCCCCACGGCACGATCGGAGAGATAGGAATGCCGGCGGAAGGGCTCACGCGCATGCACGTTGGAGAGGTGGACCTCGATGAACGGGATCGCCACTCCGAGGAGTGCATCACGGATGGCCACGCTGGTGTGGGTGAACGCCGCCGGATTGATGATGATAAAATCCACGGCATCGTCCGCGGCGCGGTGGATGCGCTCGACGATCTCGTGCTCGGCGTTGCTCTGGAAGCACGCCAGCTCGCTGCCGGCCGCCCGCGCCCGCCCAACAAGGCCCTTCTCGATGGACTCGAGGCTCGCCTGCCCGTAGTGCGCCGGCTCCCGCCGGCCGAGCAGGTTGAGATTGGGACCGTTGATCAGCAGTAGCGTCGCCATTGCCCTTCCTCGAATGGCGACAGCCATACCCGATGGCTGTCGTCAGCCGCGTATTCTGAACGCCTGAAACGGGTTTGTCCAATTGCCCGGATTTCCCCGCCTTTTCGCCGCTTTTGGCAGCCATTTCGCGGCAGCGGAAAGGCGCGATCAACCCCCGCCGGAGAGCTCTTCCAGGATCGGCGCAAGCTCGCCGCGGTGAACCTGGCGGGCGAAGATGTGGCGTATGCGCCCCTCGCGGTCAATGACCACGGTGTAGGGCAGCGTACCCGCATCGTTGCCGTAACGGGCCTGCACATCCATGGCCATGCCGAGGCCGTGAAGGGTGGGGTATTTCAGCGGCTGCTCGTCCATGAACCGCCTCACCGCGTCCAGCCGGTCCACCGCCACGCCGAGGAAGCGCACGTCGCCGAAGCGCGACTGCAGCTCGTTGAACAGCGGGATCTCCTCGCGGCACGGTGGACACCAGCTCGCCCAGAAGTTGAGCACGATCACCTGCCCGTCCCACTCGGTGATGGCGTGACGCTCGCCGTCGAGCCCCGGCAGCGAGAACACCGGGCGCATCTCCGGCTGGCGCTGCTGGTACCAGACCAGCCCGCCGGCGCCGATGGCGACGCCGAGGAGGACGGCGAGCGCGATATAGATGGTCCGGCGCATGTGTCGCATCATCCCGCGGCCCCGTCGTCATCCCAGGCCCGGGCCAGCCGGCCCAGGAACTCGTCCGGGCCCACGAAGCCCACCACCCGGAGCTCGCGACGCTCCTCGCCGTCGGCCCCGAAGAGCATCACCGCCGGCGGCAGGTAGACGTCGTAGCGCTCCAGCAACCGCTTGTCCGTGGCGTCCATCTCGGTGACGTCCACCCGCAGCAGCCGGGCGTCGGCGAGGCGCTCGCGCACCCGCGCACTGGAGAACGTCTCCTCGTCGAGCTTGATGCAGTAAACGCACCAGTCGGCATAGAAGTCCACCAGGGCGGGCTCGCCCGCGGCACGGGCGTCGGCGAGCGCATCACGCAGACCGGCGAGATCGGCCACCTCGCGGAAGCCACCGGCGGACGAACGCGCCGCGCCCGCATCACCGCCCTCCTGCGCCGCCACCACGGCCGGCGTACCGGCGTCCGCCTCCAGCGACGCCAACGGCCGCCAGAGGTCGTCGCCCCCCGCGGACGCCCCGACCAGCGCGACCGTTCCCCACAGCGCGAGGACCAGGCCGCCGGCCTTGCGCAGGCGCCGGGACGCCGACGCACCGGGCCCGAGGCGGTCAAAGGCGCCGATGAACACGCCACAGCCGATCAGCAGCACGCCCCAGAGGCCGAGCGTCAGCGCACCGGGGACGAGCCGGTCCAGCAGGTAGATGGCCACGGCAAGGAGGAGCACGCCCCCGCCGGCACGCACGGCCTGCATCCACGGGCCCGCCTTCGGCAGCCAGCGTCCGGCGGCGGTCCCCACCACCAGCAGCGGCACGCCCATGCCGTTGGCGAGGACGAACAGCGCCAGCCCGCCGAGCCAGGCATTGCCGGTGGTGCCGATGTAGGCGAGCGCGGCGATCAGCGCCGGCCCCGAGCAGGCACCGACGATCAGCGCCGAGAGCACTCCCATCACCAGTACGCCGACGACCGTGCCGCCGCGCTGGCGGTGGGAGAGCGCGGTCAGCCGGGTCTGCCAGCCACTCGGGAGCTGGAAGTTGATGACGCCGAACATGGCCAGCGCCATCACCACCAGCAGCGCAATGAAGCCGCCGAGCACCCACGGCCCCTGCATCTGCGCCTGCACCGCCGCCCCGGACAGCCCGGCGAGCACGCCGGCGAGGGCGTAGGTCACGGCGGTGGCCTCGATGTAGACCAGTGACAGCCAGAACGCCCGCCAGCCGGTGCGGCGGCTGTCGCCGGCGATCAGCCCGGAAAGGATGGGCACCATCGGGTAGAGACAGGCGGTGAACGCGAGCAGCAGACCGGCGACGAAGAAGCCGCCGAGCACCGGGAGCACCCGGCCACTCGCGAGCGTATTGCCCAGCGTGCCACCGAACACCCCGGCAGCGGCAGCCGGGCCGCCGCCCCCCGCGCCCGCGGCGGGCACGGAAACGGTGGTGGTCGCCGGCGGATAGCACACACCGGTCTCGGAGCAGCCCTGGTAGTCCGCCTCCAGGGTCAGCGGCCCGGCGCGGTCGACGTAGATGGACATCGACACCGGCTCGCGGTAGATCCCCACCTCGCCGAAATAGGGGTCCTCCTCGATCTCCGCCGGCGGACGCTCCACGCGGACCACGGCATCGTCACCACCGGTGGTGCGGAACGCGATCTTGTCCCGGTAGAGATAGTAGCCGTCCTGGACGGACCAGGTCGCCACGATGCGGTCCTCGGAGACGCGCTCAACGGACAGCGGAAAGGCCTGCTCCACGGGCAGCAGGTCGCGCTGGCCGCCGACCGTGTCGGAAAGCACGCCCGCCTGCGCGGGGGCGACGAGCGTGAAGAGCAGCGCCAACAGCAGGGCGAGCCGGCAGCACAGGCGCGGCGCCGGGCCGCCCGGGGATATGTCGTCGCGGGTGTCTTGCATGGCCTCCGCCATCGCCGGATTCGGTGCTTGCGCGGACCTCAGTCCGCGGCGGCCCCGGCGGTCTGCTCCGTGACCCACTGCAGATAACCCGCCAGGCCCGCGGCTATGGGGACCGCGATGATCTCCGGAAGTTCATCCGGATGGTTCTCGCGGATCGCCGCCTCCAGGCGCGGAAAGGCCTCGCGGGTAGTCTTCGCCACCAGCAGCAGCTCCGGGTCGTGGTGCACCTCCCCGGCCCAGCGGTACACGGAGGTCAGTCCAGGGATGATGTTCACGCAGGCGGCGTGATGACCGCCGACCAGGGCGTCGGCGATGCGCTCGGCGGTCTCGCGGTCGGGACAGGTGGACAGCGCGACGAGATGCGGCTCGGACACGGGGACCTCCACTGGCCGGTTTTGCGGGAACGGATGCCGCCCGGCGGCGGCGCGGCGGTTGAATTGTACCATCGCCACCCCAACCCACAGCGGCACGCCGGGGCGCCGCCGCTGACACGGGCGCACGGCTATTGACTGACCCGATGAGCTGACTATCATTAGCACTCACCTGTGGCGAGTGCTAACAACGGACTTGCCGGGCATCAGACAAACACATCGTGGAACAAGCCTTTAAAGGAGACGAGCGATGAATCTGCGTCCTCTTCACGATCGCGTAGTGGTCAAGCGCCAGGAGGAAGAGCGCACCTCCCCCGGCGGCATCGTCATCCCCGACACCGCGGCCGAGAAGCCGATCCGTGGCGAGGTCGTCGCCGTGGGCACCGGCAAGCGCCTGGACAACGGCGAGGTTCGTCCGCTGGACATCAAGGTCGGCGACAAGGTCCTGTTCGGCAAGTTCTCCGGCACCGAGGTCAAGCTCGGTGACGAGGATGTCCTCGTCATGCGCGAGGACGACGTCATGGCCGTCATCGAGGACTGAACGGTCCCGGCAGCGAAACATCCCCGATCGGATAACCGGATAAGAGGTAGAGAGCACAATGGCAGCTAAAGACGTACGCTTCGCCGACGACGCCCGTCAGCGCATGGCCAAGGGGGTCAACACCCTCGCGAACGCGGTGAAGGTCACCCTCGGCCCGAAGGGCCGCAACGTGGTCCTCGAGAAGAGCTTCGGCGCGCCGACCGTCACCAAGGACGGCGTCTCCGTCGCCAAGGAGATCGAGCTCAAGGACAAGTTCGAGAACATGGGCGCGCAGATGGTCAAGGAGGTCGCCTCCCAGACCTCCGACAGCGCCGGTGACGGCACCACCACCGCGACCGTGCTCGCCAACGCCATCCTCCGCGAGGGCTTCAAGGGCGTGACCGCGGGCATGAACCCGATGGACCTCAAGCGCGGCATCGACAAGGCCACCGGTGCGGCCACCGAGGCCCTGCGCGATCTCTCCAAGCCCTGCGACACCGACAAGGCGATCGCCCAGGTCGGCACGATCTCCGCGAACTCCGATGACGAGATCGGCAAGATCATCGCCGACGCGATGAACAAGGTCGGCAAGGAAGGCGTCATCACCGTCGAAGAGGGCTCCGGGCTCGACAACGAGCTGGACGTGGTCGAGGGCATGCAGTTCGACCGCGGCTACCTCAGCCCCTACTTCATCAACAACCAGCAGAGCATGTCCGCGGAGCTCGAGGACCCCTACATCCTCCTCTGCGACAAGAAGATCTCCAACATCCGCGAGCTTCTGCCGCTGCTGGAGAACGTCGCCAAGTCCAACCGCCCGCTGCTGATCGTCGCCGAGGACATCGAGGGCGAGGCGCTGGCGACCCTGGTGGTCAACAGCATGCGCGGCATCGTCAAGGTCGCCGCCGTCAAGGCGCCCGGCTTCGGTGACCGCCGCAAGGCCATGCTCCAGGACATCGCCGTGCTCACCGGCGGCACCGTGATCTCCGAGGAGGTCGGCCTGACCCTCGAGAAGGCGACCCTCGAGGAGCTCGGCACCGCCAAGAAGGCGAACATCACCAAGGAAGAGACCACCATCGTCAGCGGCGGTGGCCGTGCCGACGACATCAAGGCCCGTGTGGACCAGATCCGCACCCAGATCGAGGACGCCTCCTCCGACTACGACCGCGAGAAGCTCCAGGAGCGCGTGGCCAAGCTCGCCGGCGGCGTTGCCGTGATCAAGGTGGGTGCCGCCACCGAGGTCGAGATGAAGGAGAAGAAGGCCCGCGTCGAGGACGCCCTGCACGCGACCCGTGCGGCCGTCGAGGAGGGCATCGTGCCCGGCGGCGGCGTCGCGCTGCTGCGCACCCTCAAGGCCCTGGAGAGCGTCAAGGGCGACAACCACGACCAGGACATGGGCGTCGCACTCGTGCGCCGTGCCATCGAGGAGCCGCTGCGCCAGATCGTGACCAACGCGGGTCAGGACGCGGCGGTCGTGGTCAACGCCATCCTCGCGGGCGAGGGCAACTACGGCTACAACGCCCAGACCGGGGAGTACGGTGACATGGTCGAGTTCGGCATCCTCGACCCGACCAAGGTCACCCGCACCGCGCTGCAGAACGCCGCCTCCGTGGCCGGCCTCATGATCACCACCGAGTGCATGGTGGCCGAGCACCCTGAGGAGAAGGACGACGGCGGTGCCGGCGACATGGGCGGCATGGGTGGCATGGGCGGTATGGGCATGATGTAAGCCCGCCGTCCGGCTCACACACCCGAGCCGTACGAAAGCCCCGCCCCGCGCGGGGCTTTTTTTTGGTTCATCGCCCCTGCACATGAGCACCGACCCGACAGGCCGGGCGACACCACCGCGGCTGTCTGTCGGTTGCCAGGCGCAGCCGGACCTACCCGGAATCGCGGCGGCTCGGCCTCTACCGTGGCTCAGCCGCTCCAGGCAGACCGGTAGGTCGTGCACGGCCGCGGGCCGTGTGCGACATCTTCAATGACCGCGCCGGAATGTCGCACGCCTGCGGCGCACGACCTACGCGGGTTCCCGTAGGTTGGCGCCTCCTGGCAGCCAACATCCCGTCCTGC
>NZ_JBHFPQ010000009.1:0-12077 GCF_041949875.1 Arhodomonas sp. KWT2 | reverse complement strand
CGGCACCAGAATGTTGGCTGCCAGGAGCAGCCAACCTACCCGACCGAACAGGGCCGGAACCGGTCCCGCGGCGCGTTCCGGTAGGTCGGCTGCTCAATGGCAGCCGGCGTTTTCGCCCCGGTGTAGCGGCACCGGGATGTTGGCTGCCAGGAGCAGCCAACCTACCCGACCGAACAGGGCCGGAACCGGTCCCCCGGCGCGCTCCGGTAGGTCGGCTGCTCAAGGCAGCCGGCGTTTTCGCCCCGGTGTAGCGGCACCGGGATGTTGGCTGCCAGGAGCAGCCAACCTACGCGACCGAACAGGGCCGGAACTGGTCCCGCGGCGCGTTCCGGTAGGTCGGCTGCTCAATGGCAGCCGGCGTTTTCGCCCCGGGGTAGCGGCACCGGGATGTTGGCCGCCAGGAGCAGCCAACCTACCCGACCGCACAGGGCCGGAACCGGTCCCGCGGCGCGCTCCGGTAGGTCGGATGATCAAGGCAGCCGGCGTTTTCGCCCCGGTGTCGCGGCACCGGGATGTTGGCTGCCAGGAGCAGCCAACCTACCCGACCGAACAGGGCCGGAACCGGTCCCCCGGCGCGCTCCGGTAGGTCGGCTGCGCAAGGCAGCCGGCGGTTTAGCCCCGGTGTAGCGGCACCGGGCTGTTTGCTGCCAGGAGCAGCCAACCTACGCGACCGAACAGGGCCGGAACTGGTCCCGCGGCGCGTTCCGGTCGGTCGGCTGCTCAATGGCAGCCGGCGTTTTCGCCCCGGTGTAGCGGCACCGGGATGGTGGCTGCCAGGCGCAGCCAACCTCCCCGACCGAACAGGGCCGGAACCGGTCCCCCGGCGCGCGCCGGTAGGTCGGCTGCACCAGGCAGCCGGCGTTTTCGCCCCGGTGTAGCGGCACCGGGATGTTGGCTGCCAGGAGCAGCCAACCTACCCGACCGAACAGGGCCGGAACCGGTCCCGCGGCGCGCTCCGGTAGGTCGGCTGCTCCCGGCAGCCGACGTTTTCGCCCCGGTGTAGCGGCACCGGGATGTTGGCTGCCAGGAGCAGCCAACCTACCCGACCGAACAGGGCCGGAACCGATCCCGCGGCGCGCTCCGGTAGGTCGGCTGCTCAATGGCAGCCGACATCTTCGCCGACGCGCATACGCGGCCGACTTTTCGCTATTCCCGGCCAACCCTGTCGGGGGTGTCCGGCGGCGCGGTACCCCACTCCGCCGCATAGACCCCGGCCCGCACGAACCTGTGGAAGCTGCTCCAGGCCCATTCCCCCGGAGCCGTTACAAGCCCGTGTTTTACCGGGTTGTAATGGATGTAATCCAGGTGATGACGGAAATCGACGTCATTCCGCACCCGGTGCTCCCAAAAACGGGGCTGCCAGATTCGCTTGTCGCCGGCCCGCGTGGAGACATAGCGCTTGATCAGCCGCCACCGTCCGGAGAAGTCCGGGTCGCCGCGTGGCAGGGACCACATGCAATGCAGGTGATCGGGCAGCAGGACGATTGCCTCGGTTCGGAACGGGCGATACCCGGCAACGGCGCGAATCGCTGCCCCGAGTAATCGCCGTAGCCTGTCGTCACGAAAAAGCGGTTGCCGGTACCGCGTCACCACCGTGAAGAAATAGCATCCACCCGGTAGGTGTGCACGCCGGTATTCCATGGTCTCGTCCTCCCTGACGAGCGTGATCCTGTCATCGTCCAGGGAGCGTACCGCGCCCGGTCGGCGATTGGGAATGTAACAAGGAAGGCGTAGGTTGTCGGACGGGATGTCGGCTGCCATTGAGCAGCCGACATCCCGGTGATCGGTTACCCCGTCGGGCCGACGCGCAGCTTGGGGCACTGGCTGGGCCGGAGGTATTCGCCCTGCTCGATGGCGTTCCAGGCCGGTAGGTCGTACACGGCCGTGGGCCGCGTGCGACGTCTTCAATGACCGAACCGGAATATCGCACGCCTGCGGCGCGCGACCTGCACGAGTTCCGCCGCCACTGCCGCAGTGCATGCGGGCCGGGGTGGCGTTCCGTGTGCCGGGCAGCTCCGGTAGGTTGGCTGCCTCCTGGCAGCCAACGTCCCGATGCCGACGCACCCAGGCGGCGATGTCGGCTGCCGGGAGCAGCCGACCTACTCGAAAGGGTTTGACCGGTTCGCCGGCCGTATCCCGGTACGTCGGACAGGACTGTGGCCTGGCGCGCCGCAGGCGTACGACAGTCCGGAACTGATCCTGGCGGAGGCTCACTCCTCCTCGTCGAGAGGTCGTGGTTTGGTGCGCTCGAGGGTGTCCTCACTGAAGCGGGCCAGCTCCTCGTCCGTCCACAGGCCCATATTGCGCATGATGGCGATCTGCATCAGCGCCTTCGACCGGGCAAACCTATCGAACGCAGCGGACATGTCTTTGTTGATCTCCCGGAGACGACCGTACACGGCGGCGTAACGCTGGTGATTGGTCCTTTCGTCATCGGCGCCCGTGCACAGGGTGGCAATCTCGTCGAGGGCACGATGGCAGAAACGATCCAGCGCCTTTTCGTAGAGATCACGGAAAACCTTCCAGTCTCGTTCCGGGATACCGGCATGCATAGGCGATCACCCTCGCTAACGGCGATGATTTCGACGCCAAACCGGTAGGCGTCAAATCGGCTTCCAGGAAAATTCCCATTATTATACGGTAGGTTAAACGCCCCGGACAGTTACCAACCGATGCCCCAGGCGGCCTACCCGCGCGCCGCACGGGCCATACCGGCAACGACCGCCGTGCAGCGTGCCCCTCGAGCCGTGGTCTCCCATGAGGTCATTATTGCGCGAGACAGGGAGCCCCCCGGGCCTTCTCGGCGCTCATGCGCAAGTGCCGGCGGCCTTTGCGCAGCGTCCCGCAACGGCCCCGCCTGGAAAGCACGTCACCGAGCAACGGCAGAACCGGCCTCCGTGTCCGCCTCTAGTAGGTTGGCTGCTCCTGGCAGCCAACGTCCCGATGCTCACGCACCCAGGCGGGGATATCGGCTGCCGGGAGCAGCCGACCTACCAGGGATGGCCTACCGCGTCGGGTCGACCCGCAGCTTGAGGCGCTGGCCGGGCTGGAGGTATTCGCCTTGCTCGATGACGTTCCAGGCCGGTAGGTCGTGCACGGCCGCGGGCCGTGTGCGACGTCTTCAGTGACCGAGCCGGAATGTCGCACGCCTGCTGCGCACGAACTACGGGCGTTCCCGCCGGCCACTGCCGCCGTGCATGCCGGCCGGGGGCGGCGTTCCGTGTGCCGGGCAGCTCCGGTAGGTTGACTGCTCCTGGCAGCCAACGTCCCGATGCCGACGCACCCAGGCGGCGATGTCCGCTGCCGGGAGCAGCCGACCTACCGGTGATCGCTATCTCGTCGGGTCGACGCGGAGCTTGAGGCGCTGGCCGGGCTGGAGGTATTCGCCCTGATCGAGGGCGTTCCAGCGCCGGAGGTCCGCCACGCGGACGTTGAACGCCTGCGCGATGCGGTAGAGGGAATCGCCCTTGCGCACGGTGTAGACCACGCGCTGCTCGTGATTGCCCGAGCCGCTGCGATCGCTACCGCCGCTGCCAGTGTTGCGGCGTACGACCAGCGTCTGCCCCGGATGCAGGGTGGCGTTGGCGCCGAGGTCGTTCCAGGCGGTGAGCTCGTCCACGGTGACGTCGTAGCGTCGCGCGATGGTCCAGAGGCTGTCGCCGGACTGGACGGTGTGGCGCACCGGTGGTGTCTTGGCGACCTTGCTGCCGCGGCCGACGACAAGGGTCTCGCCGGGCTGGAGCGTGGCATTCGAGGGGAGGTCGTTCCAGGCGGTGAGGTCATCCACGCTTACGTCATAGCGTCGCGCGATGGCCCACAGGCTGTCGCCGGGCTGAACCTCGTGGCGCATCGGCGGGTTGCCCCCGCCGCCGGTCTGGCGGGCGAGGCGGCCGCTGTCCTCCGGCCGGCCGGCCACAGGAACCACCAGCTCCTGGCCGACACGGATGAGGTTGCCATTGAGGTCGTTGACGTCGCGGAGCACCGAGACGTCGGTGTGATACTTGCTCGCGATCTCGCCGAGGGTGTCGCCACGGGCAACCCGGTGACGGCGCCAGCGCATGCGCTCTGACGGGGCGGTCGCCGCCAGACCCTCGCGGAAACGCTCGGCGCGGTCGGCGGGGACCACGAGGCGGTGCGGTCCGTCCGGCGGCGTGGCCCAGCGGTTATAGCCCGGGTTGAGGCGGTAGAGCGTCTCGGTGGAGATCCCCGCAAGGTCCGCGGCAAGGGCGAGGTCGATCTGGCCGTCCACCGTCACGACCGCCACCTGTGGTCGGTCGGCCATCTCCGGCAGGCTCACGTTATGTGCCGCGGGATGACGGACAACGTCACGCACGGCGAGCAGCCGGGGCACATAGGCCTCGGTCTGTGCGGGCAGATCCAGGTGCCAGAAATCGGTGGGCTCGCCGCGGCGCTCGTTGCGTCGTACGGCCCGCTGCACCGTGCCCTCGCCGGCATTGTATGCAGCGATGGCGAGCAGCCAGTCGCCGTCGAAGAATTCGTTGAGGTAGGCGAAGTAGTCCAGGGCTGCCTTGGTGGCGGCGACCGTGTCGCGGCGGCCGTCGTACCACCAGTCCCGACGCAGACCGAAATGCTTGGCCGTGCCGGGCACGAACTGCCACAGCCCCGCGGCGTGGCCGTGGGAATAGGCGAACGGCTTGTAGGCGCTCTCCACCACCGGAATCAGCGCCAGCTCCATGGGCAGGCCGCGCTGGCGGATGCGCTCGACGATGTAGGGGAGGTACGGCCGGGAGCGCTCGGCCACCCGCGCGAGGTACTGCGGGTCGCCGGTGTAGTGATCGATCTGCTCGGCAATGGCCGGGGATTCCGGCTCCGGCAGGCGGAAGCCGTCGCGCAGTGTCCGCCAGATGCCGTCCGGGCCCTTGTCCCTGGAGGGCGTGCGGTCCTGGGACTTATCCGCGCCGTTATTCCCCGGCTCGCCGAATACGCTGGCCGGTGACCTGTCGCGTAGCAGCGCGTCCGCCGCCGCCAGGGACGAGGCCGTCTCCGCTGTCCCGCCAGCGGTGTTGCCCTCGGCGCTGTTGCTGCCGGTGGGTGCCACACTACAGGCGCTGAGGGTCAGGCACGTGAGCAAAGGCAGCACGGCGCGTGATCGCACGGTCATTCTCCTTGATTGGATATCCATCGCCCCGCGGTCTTTCAGAATGCGTCCTTCCAGGCGCGCACGGCGGCGAAGACCGCCACCCCGTCGGCAAGGGCGTGGCCGGCGCGGGTCGCGGCGCGCTTGCGCACCGTCGGTGCGTCGGTGCGCAGAAACGGGTTGGTGGCCAGCTCCTCGGCAATGGTCGAGGGCAGAGTGATCCGGTCGTGGGCGCGCGCCTCGCGCACCGCGGTCAGCCGCTGCAGCAGCCCGGTGTTGTCCGGCTCCACCTCGGCGGCGAAGGTGAGATTCGCCTGGGTGTACTCGTGGGCGCAGTAGACCCGTGTCTCGCCGGGCAGCGCGGTGAAGCGCGCCAGCGAGGCGTGCATCTGCTCCGGCGTGCCCTCGAACAGCCGGCCGCAGCCGCCGGCGAACAGCGTGTCCCCACAGAAGAGCATGCCGTCGCCGTAATAGGCGATGTGACCGGCCGTGTGGCCGGGGCAGGCGATGACCTCGAAGGTGATGCCGAAGCCGGGCAGCGTGACAGCGTCGCCATCCGCCAGCGCGACGGTGCGCCCGGGGATGCGCTCGTCCGCCGGCCCCCACACCGGGATGTCAGCCCCGGCGGCCGCGACCAGCTCGCGGACACCGCCGGTGTGATCCGGATGGTGGTGGGTGATGAGGATCCCCGCCAGGGTGAGCCCGCGCTCGTCGAGCGCGCGGCGCACCGGGGCGGCATCGCCCGGGTCCACCACCACGGCGCGGTCGTCGCCGGCGCGGGTGAGGGCCCAGATATAATTGTCCGAGAATGCGGATATGGCGAATACGTCGGTCATGACGCGCGAGGATAACCCGGCCCTGTTGGACGCGCCAAACCGCGCGTGACCGCCACCCGGGGCCGCGTTATGCTCCACACGCAGAACACCGAGAGGGAGGTGGGCCATGGCCGACGCCCTGCATGGCTGGTTCAGAACGCCGCTGGGCCGTGCGCTCGTGGAGGCCGAGTGCCGGCTGCTGAGCCGCCGGCTGGCCGCGCTGCACTGCCGCAGTGTCGTGCAGATCGGCGCATTCGGCCGTGGCCAGCGCCCGGCGCTGTTTGGCGACACCCGCCACTGGCTGGTGGACCGCTGGCCCCGTGGCCCGGTGGACGTGGTCGCGGAGCCGGAGCTGCTACCCTTGGAGAGTGCGAGCGTGGACGCCGTACTCGTGATCCACCAGCTCGAGTTCAGTGAGGATCCGCACCAGCTCCTGCGCGAGGTCGAGCGCGTGCTCGCACCGGAGGGGCACGTCCTGGTACTGGGCTTCAATCCGTTCAGCCTCTGGGGCGTGCGCCGTGTGCTGGCCGGTGTGCGCGGCAGCCGGGCGCCGTGGACGGGACACTACTTCGGGCGCTCGCGCGTGAACGACTGGCTGCGGCTGCTCGGGCTGACCGTGCAGCGCCGCGAGGGCCTGTTCTGCCGCCCGCCGCTGCGCCACACGCGCAGCCTGGAGTGGCTTGCGCCCATGGAGCGGCTCGGGCCACGCTATGCGCGCATTGCCGGCGGGGTAAACCTGACGGTGGCGCAGAAACACGTGGCCGGGATGACGCCGCTGGAGCCGGCGATGCGTCCGCGGCTCCAAGTCATCCGCGGCGGCCTCGCCGGGGCATCGCGCGTGCGGCCCGGCAACAGCGCCGCCCGCGACGCCCGCGGAGGCCCACAGGGGTGAATCGAGTCGAGATCTTTACCGACGGCGCGTGCCGGGGCAATCCGGGGCCCGGCGGCTGGGGCGCGGTGCTGCGCTACGGCGAACACGAGCGCGAGCTCTGGGGCGGCGAGCCCGAGACCACCAACAACCGCATGGAGCTCACCGCCGCCATCGAGGCCCTGGCGAGCCTCAAGCGCCGCTGTGAGGTGGACCTCACCACCGATTCGCAGTACGTCCGCCAGGGCATCACCGAGTGGATGCCCGGCTGGAAGCGCCGCGGCTGGCGCACCAGCGCGCGCAAACCGGTGAAGAACGCCGACCTCTGGCAGCGCCTTGACGAGCTCGCCTCGCAGCACACCGTGCACTGGCACTGGGTGCGCGGGCACACGGGTCACGACGGCAACGAACGTGCCGACGCCCTTGCCAATCGCGGCATCGACGAGCTGCAGGCGCGGGCCTGAGCGCGCGCCGCCCCGTCGGGCGGGCATGTCTCGCACACGACCGGCCGTTCCACGGGGCCGTAGGTCGGCTGCTCGCAGGCAGCCGACGTTGCTCGCGGCGGGTGCGGGCCGTGGATGTTGGCTGCCAGGAGCAGCCAACCTGCGGAAACTGTTGGGATGTCGCACACGGCCTTCGGCCGTGCACGACCTACCCGTTCCGGGAGGCCGTAGCTGGACTGTAGGTCGGCTGCTCGAAGGCAGCCGACGTTGCCCGCGGCGGGTGCCGGCCGCGGATGTTGGCTGCCAGGAGCAGCCAACCTGCGGAAACTGTTGGGACGTCGCACACGGCCTTCGGCCGTGCACGACCTACCCGTTCCGGGAGGCCGTAGCTGGGCTGTAGGTCGGCTGCTCGAAGGCAGTCGACGTTGCCCGCGGCGGGTGCCGGCCGTGGGTGTTGGCTGCCAGGAGCAGCCAACCTGCGGAAACTGTTGGGACGTCGTGCACGACCTACCCGTTCCGGGAGGCCGTAGCTGGACTGTAGGTCGGCTGCTCGAAGGCAGCCGACGTTGCCCGCGGCGGGCGCCGGCCGTGGGTGTTGGCTGCCAGGAGCAGCCAACCTGCGGAAACTGCCCGCTCCGGGCCCCTCGCCCTTTACGGTAGAGGGAGCGGCAATTGCCGGGCGGACCGGGGTCGGACGCTGCCTGGAGGTCCGGTCACGGTGTGGGGCAGCCCGGCCGGGCGCGGTAAGATTAATCTGTGGCGCGTCCCGCCGCGCCGGACGTTGGAGATACCGAGGGATTCATGCGCCAGATCATCCTCGACACCGAGACCACCGGCCTGGAGACGGCCGAGGGCCATCGCATCATCGAGATCGGCTGCTACGAGTTGAACTACCGCCGGCCCACCGGCCGGACCTTTCACTACTACCTCAACCCGGATCGTGAGGTGGACGCCGGTGCGCAGGAAGTGCACGGCATCACCAACGAGTTCCTCGCGGACAAACCGCGCTTCGAGGACGTCGCGCAGGCGTTCATCGAGTTCATCCGGGACTCGCAGCTCGTCATCCACAACGCGCCGTTCGACGTGGGTTTCATCGACTACGAGCTTTCCCGGCTCGGCGAGGCGTGGGGCCGAACGGCGGACTATGCCGATGTGCTGGACACCCTGGTGATGGCGCGGGACATGCACCCGGGCCAGCGCAACTCCCTGGACGCCCTGTGCAAGCGCTACGACATCGACAACAGCGGCCGCGAGCTCCACGGGGCGCTGCTCGACGCGCAGATCCTCGCCGAGGTCTACCTCGCCATGACCGGCGGTCAGACGGCGCTGTCGCTGGCCCGCCAGGGCAGTGAGGGCGAGGGCGGCGAGGATTATGAGCGGATCCGCCGCCTGCCTGCGGATCGGCCCCGGCTCGCTGTCGTCCAGCCCGACGCGGACGAGCTGGCCCGCCACGAGGCGTGGCTGGAGCGCCTGGACGGCGCCGCGGGTGGCGAGTGCCTGTGGCGGCACATGGAGGCCGAACCGGTGGCGGAGGAGGGTGAATGAGCCTGCAACTCGCCGCGCCGGTCACCGCGGTCACCTTCGACCTCGACTACACCCTCTGGGACCTCGCCGGGGTGATCGAGCACGCCGAGGAGGTCGCGTATGCCTACCTGGATGCCAACTACCCGGCGGTGACCGCCGCGCTCTCGCCGGAGGCCGTCCTCGCGCTGCGCAGCGAGGTCGTGGCGGACCGCCCGGAGATCGCCCACGACGTCTCCGCGATGCGCCGGGAGGCATTCCGGCGTGCCGGGACACGGGCTGGGTACAGTGCCGCGGAGGTGGAGACGCTGGTGGAGGACACCTTCCACGTGTTCGTCGATGCCCGCCACGACATAGTGCTCTTTGACGACGCAGTCCCGGTGCTGGAGTGGCTGCGTGCCCGCGGTGTGCGCCTGGGTGCGCTCACCAACGGCAACGCGGACATCCGCCGCCTGCGCATGGACGGTTATTTCGACTTCGCCCTGGCGGCGGTGGACGTCGGCGCGGCCAAGCCCTCGCACCTGGTCTTCGAGGCCGCGCGGGGCCACGCCGGCGTGTCCATGGGCGAGATCGTGCACGTGGGTGACGATCCGCACAGCGATGTCATTGGTGCGGCGGCGGCGGGCATGCAGCCCGTCTAGCTTAATCGCGACGGCGGGGCGTGGCCGGCGGAGGCGCCGGCGCAGCCGCCGTGCGTCGAGATGGATTCCCTGTGGGCGCTGAGGGACGCCCTCGCGCCGCTGATCGAGTGAGGCGCAGTGATGAGCACGGCCAGCACTGCCCAGGCGACCAGCACCTCGCCCCCGGATACCGAGGCCGCCCCGATCCGGGTCGGCGTGAGCGCCTGCCTGCTCGGTGAGCAGGTGCGCTTCGACTCCGGGCACAAGCGCGACCGCTTCGTCGCCGACGTCCTCGCGGACTACTTCGAGCTCATCCCGGTCTGCCCGGAGGTGGCCATCGGGCTGGGAACCCCGCGGCCGCCGATCCGCCTCGTGGGGGATCCCGACTCGCCCCGGGCCGTGGGCACGCGGGATGCCGGCAAGGACGTCACGACCGACCTCGCCGACTACGGCCGCACCATGGCGCGGCGGCTCGAGGGCATTAGCGGCTACATCCTCAAGAGCAAGTCGCCGAGCTGTGGCATGGAGCGGGTCAAGGTCTACACCGACACCGGCCATCCCGCCGGCAGCGGCACCGGCATCTACGCCGCCGAGATCATGCGTGCCAACCCCATGCTCCCGGTGGAGGAGGAGGGCCGGCTCAATGACCCGGTACTGCGCGAGAACTTCATCGGCCGGCTGTACGCCTATCACCGCTGGCAGTGCCTGATGGCGGAGGGCATTACCCCCGAGGCGCTGGTGGACTTCCACACCCGTCACAAGCTCATCCTCATGTCCCACAGCCCCGAGCGCCTGCGCGAGCTCGGGCGGCTCGTGGCGCGGGCGGGCAGCGAACCGGTGGAGCCGCTGGCCGAGGCCTACGGCGAGGCGTTCATGGCGACGCTGCACCATCGTGCCACGCGCCGCCGGCACACCAACGTGCTCCAGCACCTCATGGGCTACCTCAAGGACCACCTCGATGGCGACGACAAGGCCGAGCTGCTGGAGCTGATCGAGGACTACCGCATCGGCCGGGTGCCGCTGATCGTGCCCGTCACCCTGATCAAGCACCACTTCCGCCGGCATCCGGAGCCGTACATCGACCGCCAGCTCTACCTGCACTGGCAGCCTGCCGGGCTGTCGCTGTGGAATCACATCTGAGGGACAGCGCCCATGAGTGCACGCCGTTTCGGACTCATCGTCATCGGTGACGAACTGCTCTCCGGCAAGCGCCGCGACAAGCACTTCCCCAAGCTCGTGGAGCTGCTCGGCGCGCGTGGCCTGGAGCTGGAGTGGGTGCGCTTCATCAGTGACGACGCCGCGCTCATCGAGCAGACGCTGCGCGAGACGCTGGCGGGCGGCGACATCGTGTTTAGCTGCGGCGGCATCGGCGCCACCCCGGACGACCGCACCCGCGCGTGCGCCGCGGCCGCCCTGGGTGTGCCGCTGGAGCGCCACCCCGACGGCGTCGCCGAGCTGGAGGCGCGCTTCGGCGGGCCCGTCACCCCGGACCAGCGCCTGCGCCTGGTGGAGTTCCCGCAGGGCGCGGCCATCATCCCGAACCCGGTGAACCGCGTGCCGGGGTTCTCCATCCGCGAGCACTACTTCGTCCCGGGCTTCCCCAACATGGCCTGGCCCATGATGGAGTGGGTGCTCGACCACCACTATGCGCACCTCCATGCCCCCGGCAGCCGCACCGAGCAGGCCATCAGCGTGGACGGCGCCCGGGAGAGCGACGTCATCCCGCTCATGGAGCGCTTCGTCAGCGCCCACCCCGACCTCAAGCTCTCCTGCCTGCCCAGCACCGAGCCCCAGGGGTACCGCCTGGAGCTCGGCCTGCGCGGGCCCACTGAGGCCGTCACCCCCGGGATGGAAGAGCTACGCGCCGAGGTCGAACGCCTCGGCTTCCCGTGGACGCCGGTGGAGATCGTCCCGGAGCAGTAGGCCGTGTGCGACGTTCCCGCGGGGGCGGTCCGGGATGCCGCACGCCCGGGGGGGCGCGACCGGCGTCCAACGAAACCCCCTCTGTTTCGCTCCGGGGGTGCCCGATGGCCGGATCCACGCGCGGTGGCGGGCCGGGACGTCGGCTGCCAGGAGCCGCCGACCTACGGGAGTTGCGGGGTTACCGGGTCTGCTGGCGGGAACCCTTTGCGGAACGCCCGTGGGGTAGACCGGTGTTGTAGGTTGGCTGCTCCTGGCAGCCAACATCCCGCGCCTGCGGTGCCGGCAGCGTCGACTGCCTTGCGCGGCCGACCTGATAACCCCGATGTGCACGCGTTCCCCCAGCGCCTGCGCAGGTGAGGCAACGCCGGCATGGCCGCCCTGGGGCGGCCATGCGCGAGCCCGCCTCCATCTGCTTCGGCGTCATCAGGGACCAGACACCCTATATCCCGCAAATCGCTTGATCGGCGAGAACGGTATCTACGGCTCCCTCGGTGACGTTTGGTCAACGGCTTTCGTCTGTTTACGGCTGCAGGCCGTGTGCGGCATCCCGGGGGCGGCCGGACCTCGTACGCTGTCGTGCCGCCTCCGGTGGGGGGGGGGGGCGGCGCGGGGGCGCCTAACCCCGCCCCAACAGCGGCGGGGGGGGGGGGGGGGGCGCCGCGCCGGGGGTGGTGTTGGTTTCGGTGGTGTGCCGGTCGCCGCCCTACCGCGCAGGGGTTTTTTTGGGGGGGGGTTTGGGGCGCCCCCCAGCCCCCCCCCCCCCACCGGAGGCGGCACGACAGCGTACGA
>NZ_JBHFPQ010000021.1:0-23295 GCF_041949875.1 Arhodomonas sp. KWT2 | reverse complement strand
TGTAGGTCGGCTGCTCGAAGGCAGCCGACGTTGCTCGCGGTGGGCGCCGGGTTGGGGTGTTGGCTGCCGGGAGCAGCCAACCTACCGGCACTGTTGGGACGTCGCACACGGCCTTCGGCCGTGCACGACCTACCCGTTCCGGGAGGCCGTAGCTGGGCTGTAGGTCGGCTGCTCGAAGGCAGCCGACGTTGCTCGCGGTGGGTGCCGGGCGTGGGTGTTGGCTGCCAGGAGCAGCCAACCTACCGGAACTGTTGGGACGTCGCACACGGCCGGTGGCCGTGCATGATCTACGCCCGGGGCACCCCCGTGCCGGGTAGGTCGTGCGCCGCAGGCGTGCGACATCCCCTGCGGCTGACCGCGGCACCTGACAGGCCCGGCCACTCGATAGCGGCCGACCGCACCGCCACCGCTATTCCAGCACGTCCTCCGGCCGGGTGGCGGTGAGGATGCGCTCGGACCACTCCAGCAGCGTCTCGGCGTCCGCGGCCTCGATGCGCTCGCGATGCACCGGCGCCAAGGCCCCGAAGCGGCGTTCCATGAGCCGGATGAGCACCGCCGCCTCGCCCCGTTGCATCCCCTGGCGCATCCCTTGTTCCATTCCCTGCCGGGTGAACCGCTCGGCGAATGCGTTCATCACCTCTACCTCGTCGGCGTAGCGCCGTTCGAATTCCTTGCGTTCATTATCATCGAGCGCTGCATAGATGTCGATGAAATCCAGGTACTTGGCCTGCCGCTCCGGGTCGGGTTCCAGGCCGAGCAGGCCGCGCAGGGCCTGCGCGAAGACCGGCAACTTCTCGCCGGGCGGGTAGGCCATGTTGGGCAGGTTCAGCCGCGCCACCAGGTTGTCGCTGTCGAGATACCGCGCCGCCTCGAGGCGCGAGAGGTCGCAGGCGAGATAGCGGAAATGCAGGTAGCGGTGGCGATCACCGCCCAGCGACAGCGCCGCCGGCGCCGCCCCGCCGCCGCCCAGGAAGATCACCACCGGCACCACCCTCGCCGTGTCGAACAGCGCCGCCAGGTCCAGGCAATAGTGCGCAAGGCGGTGGATGCTGAACCGCCGCCCCGCGCTCTCCTCCTCGAGGGCGAACAGCACCGCCTCGCGCCGCCCATCCGGCCATTCGAGCAGCAAGGGCACGTCGAGCTCGCGGAAACGCTCGCCCAGGCGCTCCTGGAGCTGCTCCTGGCGGATCGGCACGACCCGCGCACCCTCGTCCACCGCGGCGGCCTCCTCCGCGGCGAAGAAGCGCAGCGCCTGTAGCGGGTAGTCCAGGATGAGGTTCTTGAAGTTCTGATCGTGGTTCATGGGGGGCACGTCCCTTGCCCGGGGGACCGACGTCCTGTCGGATGAGGGCTACAGCCTAGCACAGCGGGCCATCCAGGGCACCGCCGCCTCGCCGCAAGGCCGCGCAGCGGTCCCCGGGCGCGCGGTCTCATCGGCGGCTCGCGCCCGCGGCTCACCTCGCCATACGTCGGCGGCTGCCCAGCGGCCGACCTCCAGCCCAAACCGTGTTCGTAGGCGCGGCGACCGGCCGTATGCGGCGTGGCCCCACTCGCCACCACGGTATGGCCCCACGTGCCCCCGGCGAAATAGCCCGGCGGCCCAGGGCCGGCGACGCCCCTCCAACGCGCCACTGCCGGTGACGAACGCACTATGGGCCTGCGCCAAGCGTGGTCCGGCGGCCACCGCGACAGACCGGCGGCGCCCGCATCCAGCGAGCGCTTGGCACTGGCACGAGAACATGCCGGTGGGGCATCATCTCGCCCCTCCGTGCCCCACCCACCGAACGGCGTCACGGAAGGCACCGGCCGTGGCGCGCCGGGAGCGGCCCAGTCGGCCAGGCCTTGCAATCGCGGGCCACAACACGTTCAATAAGTCGATCATCGTTCAGCCACTGAACACGGCCATGGCATCAGACGAGCTACGCCTGCAGGCCCTGCGCCTGCTCGAGGCAAACCCCGAGCTTACCCAGCGGGAGCTCGCCAGCGCGCTCGGCGTCAGCCTCGGGCGGACGAACTACTGCCTGCGTGCGCTCATCGACCGTGGTCTGGTGAAGGCGGAGAACTTCCGGCGTAACCCGAACAAGCGTGCCTATCTCTACACCCTCACGCCCAAGGGCGCGAGCGAGAAGGCAGCGCTGGCGGTGCGTTTTCTCCGCCGCAAGGAGCGTGAGCACCGCGAATTGCTCGCGGAGATCGAGACCCTGCGTGCCGAGGTGGCCGGGCAGGGCGACGTGTCGTCCGGCGGAGACAGCAACGACAGAGGTATGTAGGTCGGCGGGCGTGTAGGTCGGCTGCTCAAGGCAGCCGACGTCTCCGGTGCGGTGCGACGTGTGATGTTGGCAGTACGTAGGTCGGCTGCTCAAGGCAGCCGACATGCCCCGTCCCGATGCGCCGCATCAGGACGTTGGCTGCCGCGAGCAGCCAACCTACGGCGATGTACTGGACAGCGCGGCGGTGCAACGGACAATCGGTGCACGGCTCCTCGAGCCCTCTCCGTGGACGGGAGACGGCTCCTCGAGCCCTCTCCGTGGACGGGAGAGGGGCGAGGGCGTCCCGCCCCGTAGGTCGTGCACGGCCAAAGGCCGTGTGCGGACGGATACAGGGGTCCAAAAAATCAGCAACTTAAACGATGGGATCGCTGCATCCCAGGCGGTAGCGTGCCCGGGCACCTCATCGAGTCGACATTCTGGGAGAATATGCTGGACCGGAAATGAGTTCGAGCACGAGCACGACATCACCGCGAAAGCAACCGCGCCGGCTTTCAGCACCGTCGGCGCCACCATCCTCGCCGTGCATCCATCGGGAACTCCCCGAGATGGGCGCCGAGGTCATCCGGAAGCCGGGGCGGGGAATGCCGTGCGCTTCGACGCGAAACCCCTGCTGCCGCGGTGCGCTGCAGGGGCGGGGTTGTGACAGGAATGCGCACCATGGAGGCCGTGAATCATGCTCTCTGAGCAGGCGCTGCTGACCCTCAAACAGGGCGGGGAATCCGAGCGGGTGGAATTGAAGCCGTCCACCGCCCAGGGTCACGCCATTCGCCGAGCGATCTGCGCCTTCGCCAATGACCTGGCGGGCGGCGGCGAACCCGGGGTAATCCTGATCGGGCTGGCGGACGACGGCGCCTGTCGCGGCCTCCCTGACCTGGACGAAGCCCAGCAGAAGCTCGCCAACTGGGCCCATGGTGGTGATATTCTCCCCCTGCCGGACGTCGAGATCTATCACCGGGACCTGGACGACTGCCCGGTCATCATCGTCGAAGTCCGGCCGCACGCCGAGCCGCCGGTTCGCTACCAGGGCCAGACGTGGGTGCGGGTGGGAACCACCAACCACCGCGCCACGCCGGAGCAGGAGCGGCGGCTCACAGAGCGGCGACGGGGCGGAGACCGGCCCTTCGATCACCGCCCCGCGGTGGGTACGGGCCTCGCCGATCTCGATCTCGACTACTTCCGGCGGGAGTATCTCCCCAACGCCGTTTCCCCGGAGGTGCTCGAAGAGAACCAGCGCACCACCGAGGATCAGCTTCGCTCCCTGCGTTTTTTAACGAACGACGAACCCAACAACGGTGCCCTCCTGGTCCTCGGTAACGACCCGGCCGCCCATATTCCCGGCGCCTACGTCCAGTTCCTGCGGATCGATGGCGCCGAGCTGGCCGATCCCATCAAGGACGCAAAGACCCTGGCGGGCGCCCTGCCGGGCGTCATGGCCCAGCTGGATGAGCTCTTCGACGTTCATGTTCAGGTTGCGGTGGACATCGGGGCCGCACCCCGGGAGCAGCGCCGGCCGGACTATCCCATCGTCGCCCTGCGCCAGCTCGCCCGCAACGCCCTCATCCACCGGGATTACGAGGCGACGCACGCCCCGGTGCGGATCTACTGGTTCAACGACCGCATCGAAATCCACAATCCCGGCGGGCTCTACGGCCAAGTCACCCGGGAGAACTTCGGCCAGGGCGTGACCGACTATCGCAACCCCCTCCTGGCGGAGGCCATGCACATCCTCGGCTATGTGCAGCGGTTCGGTTTCGGGATTCCGCTGGCCAGGCGCCACCTGCGGGAGAACGGCAACCCCGAGCCGCTGTTCCACTTCGAGCCCACCTACCTGGCCGTCACCGTGGGGGCTGCCGAATGAAGACCATTGCCTTCTTCAACAACAAGGGCGGGGTAGGCAAGACCGCACTGGTCTACCACCTGGCCTGGATGTTCGCCGACCAGGGCCGCTCCGTCCTGGCGGCCGACCTCGACCCCCAGGCGAACCTCTCCACCATGTTCCTGGAAGAGGATCGGCTCGAGACCTTCTGGCCGGAGGGGCGGAGCACCCACACCGCCCTGGCGCCCATTCGCCCCCTACTGGAAGGCGAAGGCGGGATCGAGGAGCCGTACGTGGAAGAGGTCGACGACATCGGTCTGCTGGTGGGGGATCTCGCCCTCTCCGGCTTCGAGGACGAGCTCTCCCAGCAGTGGCCGCGGTGCCTGGACGGCGACCGGCGCGCCTTCCGCGTGATCGGTGCCTTCGCCGAGGTCATCCGACGGGCCGGCGCCAAGCGCGACGCGGACCTGGCCCTGGTCGACGTGGGCCCCAACCTGGGCGCCATCAACCGCGCCGCCCTGATCGCGGCCGATCACGTGGTCGTGCCGCTCGGGCCGGACCTTTTCTCCCTCAAGGGTCTGCAGAACCTCGGTCCCACCCTGCGCACCTGGCGCAAGGACTGGCGGAAGCGGCTCAACGAGTGCCCGCCCGGCATGGAGGTTCCCGAAGGCCACATGAACCCGATCGGCTATGTCGTCATGCAGCATTCCGTGCGCCTGGACCGCCCCGTGAAGGCCTACGGCAAGTGGATGGACCGCATCCCGCGGACCTATCACCAGTACGTCCTGGACGAGAGAGACCGCGAGACCCTGCGAGTGAATGACGACCCGGAATGCCTGGCCGCGCTCAAGGATTACCGCAGCCTCATGCCCATGGCCCAGGAGGCCCGCAAGCCTATGTTCCACCTTAAGCCCGCCGACGGAGCCATCGGCTCGCACGTCCAGGCGGTCAAGAATTGCTACCGGGACTTCAGGGATCTGGCGCACGCCATTGAACAGCGTGCCCACTGACGGAACACCATCGCGATGGTCGTGCGCGGCCACCGGCGGTATGCGACGAAAGGGGCAGTACGTAGGTCGGCTGCTCAAGGCAGCCGACATTCCCGGTCCCGATGCGCCGTATTAGGACGTTGGCTGCCAGGAGCAGCCAACCTACGGAAACTCCGGGCCCCTCGCCCTTTATGGGAGAGATTCTATGTCCGGTGTCAAGCGGCCGCGGCGATTTTGCTCGGGTCATAAGTGGTTTGGTTTTTCATCAGGCTGAAGGCGATGCGCGCGAGCTTGCGGGAGAGAGCAACATGGGCCTGGGTCGGCTGGAAGCCGCGCTCGCGCAGGCGCTCGTAGTAGGCTTTGAGATCCCGGCGGGCGGCGGCCCGGGCGGCGTTGTGTAGCAGCCGTCGGTATTCGCTCTCGCCCTGCTTGGTTAGCTTGGACTGACCCTCGTAGCCCCCGGATTGGCGCAGGCGTACGTCCAACCTCAGGTAGGCGACGAAGGCATCGGCACTTTTGAACGCCCGCGTCGGAACGCCATCACCAACGTGGCACCTCCGGCGGAAGTCGCCCCGCCATATTAATGCTCCATTGTGTAAAAAAATCTGGACTACCTGTTGAGAAAGCCAGTCACCAACCTGCTGAGCAGTACGTTTCTCCGGAACGTCGCCGTCGTTACGTCGGGAACCACCGGTGCCCAACTAATAAACCTATCCTTCGCACCTATCATAACCCGCTTGTATGGACCGGAGACGTATGGGCTTTTGGGTACATTTTTAGCAAGCGCCGCTACCGTTATTCCACTGGCTGCGTTAGCTTACCCGGTGTCCGTTGTCTTACCGAAGAATGAAAGCGATGCATGGGGTGTGGCACGTCTATCCTTTAATGTTTCTATTGGTCTCGCAATTCTCTTAGCTTTGGCGTTGTATTGTGTCGGTGACTCGATTTTTAGAGTGATTAACGCAGACAAACTCGAAACCTTTTGGCCTCTATTTGTGCTTGCGCTGTTATTTTCAGGGTGGATGCAAACGGCACAGCAGTGGTTAGTGCGTCAAAAGGCGTTCCGAGAGACAGCCAGAGCGGCCATTCTCCACGCTCTTTTCGTGAACGCGTCAGTATCGGCAATAGGTCTTTTCTACCCTTCTTCTGGTGCCCTAATCACTATTTACGTTATAGGGATAGGTGCTCATGCTTTGATGCTAGGCTTCGGGGCGCTACCGCAAGGAATCCCCCCGGAAATTGTTCGTAATAAAAAATCGCGGTATTCACTATACGATCTCGCGTATAAATACCGAGATTTTCCATTATATAGAGCGCCACAGAACGTAATAAATGCGGCGTCACAGAACGTCCCAGTGTTGTTCTTATTTACGCTTGTGGGGCCGTCCGCTGCAGGGTTTTATGCACTGAGTAAACGTATAATGGGTGCCCCCTCGAGCTTGTTAGCTGAATCCGTGGGGCGAGTATTTTACCCATATTTCGCGGAAGTTAATAAGCGTAAACAAAGCGCGTCCCCGCTGTTGCTTAAAGCCACGTGCGGGCTAGGAGTTGTGGGGCTTATGCCTTTCGCAGTAGTGTTTTTTTGGGGGCCGTGGATATTCGCCACACTATTTGGAGTGGAATGGAGCGACGCGGGTGAGTATGCTAGGTGGCTATCCCTGATGTATTATTTTAATTTCATTAATCGGCCGAGCGTGATGGCCGTGCCCGTACTGGGGCTGCAACGAGGACTATTGATCTATGAGATATTCAGCACTGGAGGCAAAGTGGCCGCGTTAGGTGTTGGATTAATGGTGTATAGTAACGAAATAATGGCCGTGGCACTTTTTTCTATTTCTGGTGCTGTTGCCTACGTGTGCCTAATTTTTTGGGTTATTGTTACCTCGTATAAATGCGACTGGGAGAAAAACAGTGTACGAAAAACAAGTTAGTAAGGAGCACTACGGGTTCTCCGGTTATCTTGGAAAACATCGGTGGGCGAGCGTATGGCATCAGCTCGATGAACTGATGAGATTGAGTCCCCGGTCGACACTAGAAATCGGTCCTGGTCCAGGTGTCTTCAAGGCGGTTGCGGCACTGTTCGGTATTAATGTCGTAACGTTGGATATCGATTCAGAATTGAGGCCTGACTACGTTGGTTCTGCAACGGCTATGCCGTTCGATAATGGGTCTTTTGAGGTCACTGCGTGTTTTCAAATGCTGGAACACATGCAGTATGAAGACGCTTTGAAAGCGCTTAAGGAGGTTCGGCGAGTTACGACCCGACGATTAATTTTATCTTTACCGGACGCAAGGCGGAGCGTAGGCATGGGCTTTCGTCTTCCCGGTTTCGGATTTAAGATGGCCATGCTAAATATTCCGGAAATCCGACTGCGACGGCATGTGTTTGACGGGCAACACTACTGGGAGGTAAATAAACGTGGATATTCACAAAAGAAATTCGTCGCAGACGTTGAAGCGCTAGGATTAAAGTTGTATCGGTCTTACAGGGTGCCTGAGGTGCCTTATCATCGTTTTTTTGTTTTCAATGTCTCTAACGGTGACGAGTCAGAAAAATCCATTTGAGAGGAGACTTTGAGAGGGGGTTTTGGGAGAACAGGGGAGGCTTCTTATGGCTGAAAGGTCACCGGATGGCGAGGCTGTGCTAAAAATGGTAGTGCCAACGTTTAGGCGGCCCGAACGTCTTGAAAGATTGCTCAAGGCCGTAGCCGGCTTGATTGGGGATTTCTTCGCTGTCGCGGTTATAGATGACAGCAGTGGTCCACCATGGGATGACCGCTATCTAATGCTGAAAAAGACGTATCCGAATGTGGAATGGTATTTTCAAGACAAGAATTGCGGAGGCGGTGCGGCGAGAAACATAGGATTTAAAAATGGGGTTCGCGCGCGTTGGGTGTGGTTTTTCGATGACGACGATTACGTCGCGGCTCAGGATGTAAAGAAATTAATGGCGTATTTAGTAGAGTGTCGGCATGAAAAGCTTGTGTTGTTATCGGCAGTTATTGTGAATGGCTGCGAAGAAGCTTGTGTGACCCCAAAGGGAGAATCGCTGTTTGAAAGATTTTCTAGCGTTGGCCATCAAGTGAATACGTCTTGCGCGATATTTGATGCCGGACTTTTGAGGGATGTTGGGGGCTGGGACGAAAATCTTGTGTCGGGGCAAGATACCGATATCTTTCTGAGGGCGTCGGAATATACAAACGCGCGCGTCTTTGAGGAGATATATGTCACTGTTTATCATCATAACGACGAAAGGATAACGGCGGATCCGAGAAGACAAATGCGAGGAAAGCGCCAGTTTCTTATGAAAAACTGGCGAAGGCTGGCTTGGCGTAGACGTCTTAGATACGGGCTAACCTATGCGCTTGGTGTTCCCTACTTGAAGAGAATTCTGGGGAAGTGATGAGGGTGTTTTGGGAGGCGATATTTTTTATCGTCTTTTTCAAGATTTCGCTATTTTACGGAAGTTTGTATCTGGCGCTAGGCGTTGGTGCTGCGTTTTCAGGTCTGGCGGTCATTAATAGTCGTTTGCGCCGTGCGGTATTTTTTGGTCTAGGGCATCTTTTCTATGCTCTGCTGTGGTTGTTATTGATACAGTCGGTCTGGTGGGACACTCTGACATTGGAGAGTGTGCATGAGTTTGACGTATCGTTCGTTGTTAGGACGTTGTCGCTTATCGGTATGTCGGTAATTCCCGGTGTCACGATCGGGGTGCTTTATGTGCAGAACTCCACTGAGCGTCTTCGAAAGATTGTTTTGGATGCCTTTGTTGTGCAGTTCTTGTTTTGGGCGGTCACTTTTTTGTGGCCAGAAGACGTGAAGGTGTTTCTTTATCATCTCATGGGGCAGTCGTCGGTAAACCTTCGGCCGTATAATTTGGAGGTGCGCGGATTTGGTTTGTCAAATGGCGTTAATTATATGAGCCCCGTTATGATGGTGATAGTTTCGGTTATGGTGCTGGGTTATAGAGGCGTCACGGTGATGACTATGGTGACGCAGCTTGTGAACTCGAATTTAGTTGCTGTTGGAATTTTTTTGAGTGTGTTCTTTCGTCGAATTAATCCGGGTCGAGTTGTTTTTGCGATTTTTGGTGTTTCAGCCGTCGTTCTGCTATTCGGTCAAATGGTGTTTAGGCGTTTCTTTGCAGAGTTGCAATCCGGAGGGTTGCGGACGGTGACTGCGCTTGTTAATAGACATATATTCTTTAATAATGACGGGGTCTTGCAGCACATTTTTGGTAGTGGGGAGATAGTTTATGGCGGCGCCGCGGAGAGGATGTCTGATATTGGTTGGGTAATTATGTATAATTATGGTGGTGCGCTGTTCGTGCTCTTGTTTTTTTTGTTGATTGGTTGGTTGTGCATTAGGGCGTTTGGCTTTAATAGAGTTGCGTTGATGTGGTTGGTTTTGGGCGTTGTGCTGAATACGAAGGGGATGGCATATGGGCCGAATATTTACTTCTTTATGTCATCGCTTTTGGCAGGATGTCGGTGGTCGGGTTTTGATGTATTAAGAATGACGGGGCTAGGTGATGCCGGCACGCGACCCCGAGGTTTCGGGCGATCCGGAACATTGAGAAAAAGAAGTCGTGAGCGTATCAATGAGGTATTCGCCGGAGGCTCGTCAGAGGCTGGTTAGAGGGTGAGAATGTTTGAAGCTGAAGTGGCTGGGACGGTGCATAGTAGACGGCGTCGAGCATGCAGTGGTATTTGTTGGTGTTATGTTTTGTTCCATATAATCAATGAAAGTTTTCATGAAACGATCTTGCAAGTGCGTAGAGTGAAATGAAACAGAATACGGTATTGGTTACTGGTGGGACTGGTTCGTTTGGCCGTGAAATGACAGATCGGCTTTTGTCGCTTGGCTGCGAGCATATTCGTGTTCTCAGCCGGGACGAGGCAAAGCAGGAAGCGATGCGGATAGAGTACTCGAACCCGGCACTGCGGTTTTACATCGGCGACGTGCGTTCCCGGCATTCTGTGGACAAGGCGATGCGCGGGGTGGATCTCGTATTTCATGCTGCGGCCCTGAAGCAGGTTCCATCGTGTGAGTTTTTTCCGCTGGAGGCGGTGCAGACAAATATCATAGGCAGTGCCAACGTCGTGGACTCTGCGGTGGAGCATGGAGTCCGCCACGTGGTGTGCCTGAGCACCGACAAGGCCGTAATGCCTATCAATGCGATGGGGATGACCAAGGCCCTGATGGAGAAAACTGCCCAGGCTGCGACCCGGGACCTGGGGCCGGGGGATACGACGGTCTCGTGCGTGCGTTACGGCAACGTGATGTATTCCCGGGGATCCGTGATTCCGCTATTCATAAAACAAATCAAGGAAGGACGGCCGATTACGATCACCGAGCCCGGTATGACCCGTTTCATGCTGGCGTTGCCGGAGGCAATACAATTGGTGGAGTTCGCTTTCCAGAATGCGGAACAGGGCGACGTATTTGTGCGCAAGGCGCCAGCATGCACGGTACACATGCTGGCGGAAACGCTCATTGAAATGTTTAAGGCGGATAGCGAGATAAAGGTTATCGGCATGCGTCACGGTGAGAAGCTGTACGAGACGCTCGCCAGCGCCGAGGAATTGCGTCGCGCCGAAGATATGGGGGGCTACTACCGAATTCGCTTGGATACCCGAGACCTGAACTATTCCAAGTACTTCACTGAGGGCGACCCTGAAGAGGTAGTAACGGAGGATTACCATTCTCATAACACCCGACAGCTTGATCATGCGGAACTTAGGGAGCTGCTCCTGTCACTGCCTGAGGTTCGGCGCGAGCTGGACGAGTGGTACGCGGGGAAAAAATGACTGGAGGACGCATGGTAAAGATTGGTGTAACCGGGGTCGCAGGCCTCATTGGCTGGCACACGAGATGCCGGCTGCAGGCCGAAGACGGTGTTGAAGTGGTGGCTGCTGGACGTGAGCTCTTTGACAGCGCGACGGCGCTCGAGCGCTTCGTCAGTGACTGCGATGCGGTTATCCATCTGGCCGGGATGAATCGCGGGGACGATGCCGAAATGCGTCAGGTCAACGTAGGACTCGCCGAGTCATTGACGTCGGCATGTGAGCGGGCGGGGGTCACGCCACACGTGGTGTTTTCGTCGTCAACCCACATAGACAAGGATACCGTGTACGGCCAGTCTAAGCGGAAGGCCGCCGAGATCTTCGCAGAGTGGGCGGATCGGCGAGGCGCGCGCTTTACCAATCTGGTGCTTCCCCATGTGTTTGGAGAGTGTGGGCGACCTTACTACAATTCCGTGGTTTCGACGTTCTGCTATCAGTTGGCCCGAGGGGAGACGCCCTCCATCGCGCATGATGGGCAGCTGGAGCTGTTGCACGCTCAGGAAGTGGCGGAGCTGGCGTTGGCCGCGATTCGCTCCGGCAGGACGGGAGAGCAGCGTCCGGCGGGTCGCGAGATGCGCGTGTCCGAGATGCTGAACTCGGTAACGGCGCATGCGGAACGCTATCGGGCTGGCGTTATCCCGGAGTTTCGAGATGTCTTCGAGTTGCGGCTGTTCAATACGTTCCGCTCGTATCTGTTTCCGGACTACTACCCCAGGCCGCTGAAGCTGCATGCCGATAATCGGGGCGCCCTCTTCGAGGGTGTAAAAACGGACCATGGGGGGCAGGCATTTCTCTCGACTACGAAGCCCGGAATCACTCGGGGCGATCATTTCCACTTCAATAAGGTGGAGCGCTTTCTGGTTCTCCAGGGCGAGGCCATTATTCGGTTGCGACGGATGTTCGATGACCGGGTGATCGAGTTTCCCGTGAGCGGTTCCGAGCCCGCTTTCGTGGATATGCCGACACTCCACACGCACAACATAACGAATGTCGGCGGAGGCGAGTTGTTGACACTTTTCTGGTCCCACGAGATTTTCGATCCGGACAACCCCGATACCTATCGTGAACCCGTTAGCTAACTGTCCAGGTCTATGATGCATATGAAGGTTATGACCATCCTGGGTACTCGCCCGGAGATTATTCGTCTTTCCCGGGTGATGGCCGCGCTGGATCGGGTAGTCGACCACAAGATCGTGCACACTGGACAGAATTACGACTACGAACTCAACGACGTATTCTTCGAGGAACTGGGCGTGCGCCGGCCTGACTATTTTCTCGACGTCGACACGTCATCGCTGGGGCGTACGCTCGGGGAGATCCTGATCAAGGCGGAGGAGGTACTGCTGAAGGAGAAGCCCGATGCCGTGCTGGTGCTGGGTGACACCAACAGCGCCGTCGCCACCTTGATGGCGAAGAGAATGAAGATACCGACGTATCACATGGAAGCCGGCAATCGCTCCTTCGATGCCAACGTTCCGGAGGAGATCAACCGGAAAATGGTCGATCATCTGGCCGATTTCAACCTCGTCTACACCGAGCATGCGCGGCGGCATCTGCTCAGCGAAGGGCTGCCGCACCGATTTGTCTATCTGACCGGCTCGCCGATGCGGGAGGTGCTGGAGCATGTATTGCCGCAGATCGAGCGGTCCGATGTCCTGAATACCCTGGGTCTGGAGCGCGGCAAGTATTTCATCGTCAGCGTACACCGGGAAGAGAACGTGGATAGCCGGGACAACCTCCGTAAGGTGGTGGATGCCCTGAAGGGCCTCAACGAGGCATTCGACTATCCGGTAGTAGTCTCTACGCATCCCCGTACCCGCAATCGCCTGGAGAAACAGGGATTGGAGGATGGCGGCGAAGCCATTCGCTTTCTCAAACCGTTCGGGTTCTTCGACTACAACCATCTGCAGATGCATGCGTTCTGCGCCGTGTCCGATAGCGGAACCATCAGCGAGGAGGCCTCTATTCTGGGGTTTCCCGCGGTTACGCTCAGGCGCTCCATTGAAAGGCCGGAGGCGCTCGATGCCGGTGCCATTGCCCTTACGGGGCTCGACAGGCGCGTGCTGGTGGAGGGGGTCCGCATCGCGACGGCCGACCGAGATGTGTTCTCCGGCACCGAGCGTGAAATACCCGCCGAATATCGTGTACGTAATACCTCCGAACGGGTTGTGCGCCTGATCGCAGGTACGGCCAAGCTGGCCAACCGCTGGCGAAATATGGACCAATTCAGCCGCTATGACTGGAGTTGAGAGCGGCGATAGCGGCGAGTCCTCTCCGCTGAAAGTTCTCGCTGTTCACCGATACTACTGGCCGGATGCGCCCCCGTATGCGTCGATGCTCCGGCGAATTGTCTGCCGCTGGCGCGACGATGGTCACCGGGTCGAGGTGTTGTCCTCGCAGCCCTCCTACAAGGCCGGGCTCGAGAACGTTCGCCGACCAAAAGGGGAGCATGTAGACGGGGTGGAAGTCATCCGCCTGAACCTGCCTAACGAGGTTCGTCGGCCGGTGGTACGTATCGTGAATGCGCTGAGACTTGGTCTTGCGCTGCTTTGGCGAACTTTAAGCCGGCGGTACGACGTCATCATGGTTTCGACTGCACCTCCGGTCCTTGGAGGAGCTGCTGCGGCGCTCGCGGCGAAGCTAACCGGTGCACGCTTCATCTATCACTGCATGGATATCCACCCGGAGGTGGGCCGGGTTTCCGGGGAGTTTGCGCACCCTTTCGTCTTTGGTCTGCTTCGAAAGCTGGATAATTGGAGCTGCCGGCGGGCCGAACCGGTTGTCGTGCTCTCGGCCGACATGGAGGCGACACTAAGAGAACGGCCTGGTGGCGATCGGCTCTCCATCGCGATACTCAACAATTTCAGCCTGCCGTCGGAAGGACCGATACCGACGGAGTCGCCATTCGAAATCTCCCCTGACCGCTTTACGGTAGTTTTTGCCGGCAATATTGGACGCTTTCAGGGACTGGAGTCGGTAATACAGGCAATGGAGCGGCTTAAGGAAAGCGATGACGTCGAGTTCATCCTGATGGGTGACGGCGTGGCCAAGGCGGAGCTTGAGGAAAAGGCTCGAAAGTGTGGTGCCAGGGTTCGCTTCTTGGGGCACCAGCCTGTTGAGGTGGCCAAGGCCGTCATGCGTGAGGTGGACGCCGGTTTCGTGAGTTTGTTGCCTGGTATGTACCGCTACGCATACCCAAGTAAAACAATGACCTATTTAGAACAGGGCTGTCCGTTGATCGTGGCTGTGGAAGAAGAGAGCGAGCTGGCCCAGGACGTTTCGAATCAGGGATATGGCTACGCTGTGCCCGTGGGAGACAGTGAGGCGCTTGCGCGTCTGCTAGCGGAGCTGGCCAATGATCCTTCTTGGCGGGATGAAATGCGCGCCAAGGCTCAGAAGAAGGCGGCTATTGATTTCTCCGAGGCGGTGATGCTCGAGAAGTGGTCCAGTCTGCTCTTGAAAGAAAGGGAGCGCTCGATCCAGTGACACACCAGGACGTTATTATAATTGGTGCGCCGCGTTCCGGAACCAATATGCTTAGGGATGTGCTGTGCTCGCTCGAGGGTGTCGCCACCTGGCCATGCGACGAGATCAACTACATTTGGCGCCATGGGAATGTGCGGTACGGGTCGGATGAGTTTGTTCCGTCGATGGCAGATGGAACCATTGCAAAATATATTCGTCGTCAGTTCGACTGGGTAGCACGCAGATACCGGGCTCATACGGTCGTGGAGAAGACGTGTGCGAACTCGTTGCGCGTCCCGTTCGTCGATCGCGTGGTTCCACAGGCCCGCTATCTTTTTATCTACCGTGATGGCTTTGATGCGGTAGGGTCGGCGATGAAGCGCTGGAAGGCGCAGCTGGATATTCCCTATCTGGCGCGGAAGGCGCGCTTCGTGCCGGCGACGGATCTCCCCTACTATGCTTTTCGCTATTTCTGGAATCGGGTCTATCGCCTCTTCTCCGGGGAGGAGCGCCTGGCGTTCTGGGGACCTCAACTCGACGGCATGCAGCGCCTGCTGGAAAAATATTCCCTGGAGGAGGTATGTGCGCTTCAGTGGAAGCGCTGCGTCGAGATGTCGCACAACGCCCTTGAACAACTGCCGCATGAGCGCGTTTGCAGTGTGCGCTATGAACACTTCGTGGACCGCCCGCTGGATGAGTTCTCCCGCATCGCCGGATTTCTCGGATTGGAGGTGTCGGAGGCGCAGCTCGCCAGAGCAGTACGCGATGTTTCGGCGAAGAGCGTTGGCCGAGGTCGTCACGAGCTGGGGGAGGACCTGGTGAATCGGCTGGCACCTTTGGTTGGCGAGACGCGGCAGGCGATGGGGTATGTGTGACGTCGGAGGCGGTTGAGGCCGGGTCGGTACCGCGAGGGCTGTCGGTGCCGCAGGCAACGCTCAAGCGTGGCTTCGACATCGGCGCGGCGGGTTTCGGACTGTTGTTCACCGGCTGGCTGATCGTTCTAGCTTGGCTGGCGGCGACGGTAGACACTCGGGCCAACGGTTTCTTCACTCAGGATCGTGTTGGTCGTCACGGGCGTGTATTTCGTGTGGTCAAGATCCGCACCATGCGCCCGTCGCGTACTGTCGATACGACTGTCACGACCCGCGATGATCCCCGGATTACGTCGCTCGGCCGGTCGCTCCGTCGCACCAAGATTGACGAGCTGCCGCAGCTCTGGAACGTACTTCTCGGGCATATGAGCTTTGTCGGACCGCGGCCGGACGTGCCGGGCTACGCCGATGTGCTTAAGGGCGCGGACCGGGTGATCCTCTCGGTCCGGCCAGGAATTACCGGGCCGGCAACGCTGAAGTATCGCGATGAAGAGATGTTACTGGCTGCGCAGGAGGACCCGGAGGCGTATAACCGCGAGGTCATCTACCCCGACAAGGTGCGTCTCAACCGGGAGTACGTGGAGAACTGGTCGTTCCGGAGCGACCTCCGATATATCTGGTGGACGGTAACAAGATGAGACCCTGGCCGAGTCATGACGCCGACGAGATCGAAGCTGTACAACGTGTCCTGGCATCAGGGCGCGTGAATTACTGGAATGGCGAGGAGGGACGGGCGTTCGAACGCGAATTCGCGGCATTCCACGGCATACCGTATGCGGTAGCGGTGGCGAATGGCAGCGTAGCGCTGGAGCTTGCTCTGCGGTCCCTGGGGATCGGAGAGGGTGACGAGGTGATCGTTACGCCTCGCACGTTCCTGGCTTCCGCCTCCAGCATCGTGATGTGCGGGGCACGACCCGTGTTTGCGGACGTCGATCCGGTCAGCCAGAACATTACGCCGGAAACGGCGCGTGCCGTACTCACGGAGCGTACCCGCGCCGTCATGACGGTCCACGTGGCCGGATGGCCATGTGACATGCCGGGGTTTATCGAGTTGGCGCGGGAGAAGGATCTGAGGCTGATCGAAGATTGCGCGCAGGCTCACGGTGCCACGATCAACGGCCACCCAGTCGGGTCCTTTGGCGACGCGGCGGCGTTTTCGTTCTGTACGGACAAGATCATGACCACCGGAGGAGAAGGTGGCATGGTGCTGTTCCGGGACGAGGGCGCGTGGCGCCGGGGTTGGAGCTATAAGGATCACGGCAAGGACTGGGACGCCGTGTATAACCGTGAACATCCGCCGGGATTCCGCTGGCTGCACGAGTCGTTCGGGACCAACTGGCGTCTCACCGAGATGCAGTCCGCTGTCGGTCGCGTTCAGTTACGGAAGCTTCCCGAGTGGAGCGCGCAACGGCGTGCTAATGCACAAGTGCTGACTGAGGCTTTCTCAGGGCAGCCCGCCTTGCGACTGACCGTACCGCCGGTATATATCGGCCATGCCTATTACAAGTATTACGCCTTTATCCGGCCCGAACGTCTCAAAGCGGGATGGGATCGTGACCGAGTCACCGCTGCGATTCGGGAGCGTGGGGTGCCGTGCATGCAGGGGTCTTGTTCAGAGGTGTACCTGGAGAAGGCGTTTGACGGGATCGGATTGCGTCCTGACGAGCGGTTGCCGGCCGCTCAGGAGCTTGGTGAGACAAGCCTGATGTTCGTGGTGCACCCCACGTTGACGGAGGCCGATATGGCCCATATCGCTGACGTCGCCCGGGATGTGTTGGGGGAGGCGACTCAATAGGCAGGTTTGGTTATCGGATGCCAAAGGCAGCCGACCTGCACAAGGACACCGCCGTGGACATCATTGACCGCCTCGAGTAAGCGGGATACGTGTTAGGCCCATCTCTGCCACGCCGGCCAGTAGCAGTGGCGTGAATGGAGCGAAGCGGGCTGCATCCACGCACTTGGACATCTGAAGGGAAACGGAAACGCATGAACGTTCTTTCGTTAATCGGGCGCGAGGCGCCGTTGTTTGACGAGGACCTGACGCGGTACCGAAGCGAACTCGCTGAGCGGGTGGCCGGGGGGCGGTTCCTGGTCATCGGTGGGGCAGGGACCATCGGCCAGGCGGTGGTGCGGGAGGTCTTTCGCCGTAATCCGGCGGCGCTCGACGTGGTCGATATCAGCGAGAACAACCTGGTGGAGTTGGTGCGGGACCTGCGGAGTAGCCTCGGCTACATCGACGGGGATTTCCGCACATTTGCGCTCGACGCCGGCTCCGTCCCGTTCGACGCACTCATGCGGGAGGAGTGTGGTTATGACTATGTTCTGAATCTCTCGGCGCTAAAGCATGTGCGGTCTGAAAAGGACCCGTACAGCCTCATGCGCATGGTCGAGGTGAATATCGAGAATACCCTGCGCACGGCGCGTTGGGCTCGGGAGAAGGGGGCGAGTAAGTACTTCTGCGTGTCCACGGACAAGGCGGCGGCCCCGGCGAATATGATGGGGGCGAGCAAGCGGATCATGGAGCTGTTCCTGATGCGCGAGAGCGAAACCCTCCCGGTATCCATGGCCCGTTTCGCGAATGTGGCCTTTTCCGACGGAAGTCTTCTTCACGGCTTCAATCAACGCCTCTTAAAGCGGCAGCCGTTGTCCGCACCCAACGATGTACGCCGCTATTTCGTCACGGACAGGGAGTCGGGGGAACTCTGCCTGCTCTCCTGCATGCTCGGGGAGAACCGCGATGTCTTCTTCCCGAAACTGAGTGAACGCCTGCACCTGACGACGTTCTCCGAGATCGCCGTGCGCTATCTCGCCGCGCTGGGTTACGAGGCCGTCGCGTGTTCGACCGAGGTGGAGGCGCGTGCCAGCGTGGAGGAGATGGCCGCGAAAGGGCAGTGGCCCTGCTATTTCTTTGCCAGTGACACGACCGGTGAGAAGGACTTCGAAGAGTTCTATACGGATGGCGAGGACCTGGACTGGGAGCGTTTCCGGAACCTGGGTGTGATCCGTAACCCGCCCGAGTACGATGCCGACAAGCTCGACTATTTTCTGAGGGCTGTCAGTAGATTGCGCTTTGCCGGCCGCTGGGAGAAACGCGGTCTCGTCGAGCTCTTCAATGAGTTGGTTCCGGAGTTTGCCCATAAAGAAACGGGCCGATATCTGGATGGGCGGATGTGATCATGCAACGCGTACTGGATATGCTGTTTTCGGCGATCGCGCTGCTTGTCCTGGCGCCCTTGCTGATTCCTGTCGTCCTTATCCTTCGATTCACGGGCGAGGGGGAGGTTTTCTTTCGTCAGGACCGTGTGGGAGAAGGGGGGCGAACGTTCCGTTTGCTCAAGTTCGCCACGATGTTGAAAAACAGCCCTAACATGGGGACCGGTACGGTTACCGTAACCGATGATCCTCGTGTCCTTCCGTTCGGGCGTTTTTTGCGCAAGACGAAGCTCAACGAGCTGCCCCAGCTCCTGAATATCCTGACCGGCGACATGAGCATTATCGGCCCCCGGCCGCAGACACGCCGGTGTTTTGATGCCTTCCCGGAAGAGGCACAGGCCGATATCGTCAAGGTCCGACCGGGACTCTCCGGAATCGGCTCCATCGTTTTTCGCGGTGAGGAATCGCTCTACGCTGGCGTGGAGGATCCGGATGATCTGTATGACCGGTTGATCATGCCGTACAAGGGGGAGCTGGAGAGGTGGTACGTGGCACGACGTGGGCCGGGGCTGTATTTCCTTCTAATCGGGCTCACGGCTTGGATAGTACTGTTCCCGGGGAGTCGGATCGTTTGGCGGCTGTTTCCGGGGCTGCCCAATCCCCCCAATGAACTCGCCGATAAGCTGTAACGGCTTGATGCGCTACATAGCGAGTGCCAGCCGTCTTTGTAGAGTGGCTCGGCAGTAGTCGTGACGTTTGTGAGCCAGGGGGTGCAGCCGATAATTCCGGTACTGTTGTGCGGTGGTTCCGGGGAAAGGCTGTGGCCGCTTTCGCGGGCCCGCCATCCCAAGCAGTATATTTCGCTTGTTGATGGGAACAGCCTGCTGCAGCAGGCGGCGTTGCGAATTGCGGGTGTCCCGCAGAGTGCGCCGCCTGTGACAGTCGCGAATGCGCATCACCGTTTCCTCGTCGCCGAACAGCTCCAGGCCGCAGACATCGCGCCGGGCGCAATGCTGCTGGAGCCGGCGGCGCGGAATACGGCGCCGGCGGTCGCGGCCGCGGCCATGTGGGCCCTCGAACAGGATCCGGAGGCGGTGCTGCTCGTCGCGCCTTCCGATCATCTCGTACGGGATGTCAGTGCCTTTCACGACGCGGTCTCCCGCGGCATGGATCACGCCCGTTCGGGTTACCTCGTGACGTTCGGGATCATTCCCGATGCCCCCGAGACCGGGTATGGCTATATCCGAAGCGGTGCGGCCATCGCCGACGGCGTGCAGGCGGTGGATGCGTTCGTCGAGAAGCCGGATGCGCAGACAGCGGCGCGTTACCTTGCCGAGGGCGGGTATCACTGGAACAGCGGGATCTTCCTGTTCGCCGCACAGCGGTACCTGGACGAGCTTGCGGCGTACCGGCCGGATATCCTCGAGGCGGTCACGGCGGCGTGGGCCGGGCGTCAGGAGGACCTGGACTTCATCCGGCTGGACGAGGCGGCATTCGCGGCCTGCCCGGCGGAGAGCATCGACTACGCGGTGATGGAGCACACGCGGGACGCCGCGGTCGTGCCCATGGACTGCGGCTGGAGCGACCTGGGGAGCTGGGGGACGCTCCACGCCGTCGGCGAGCGAAGCGAGGAGACGGACAACGTCCTGATCGGCGACGTCGTGGCCGAGGATACCCAGGGCTCCTATATCCGTTCCGAAGGGCGTCTTGTCGCTGCGGTGGGTCTGCGGGATGCCGTGATCGTGGAGACGGCGGATGCGGTGCTCGTTGCCGACCGCGAGCGCGTCCAGGACGTGAAGCGCATCGTCGCGCGCCTGGAGGCGGAGGGCCGGGACGAGGCCACGGTCCATCGCCGGGTCAATCGTCCATGGGGTGCCTATGAGGGCATCGCCTCGGCGGAACGCTTCCAGGTGAAGCGCATCACGGTCAATCCGGGGCAGCAGCTGTCGCTGCAGATGCACCATCACCGGGCCGAGCACTGGATCGTGGTGAAGGGCACGGCCCGCGTGTGGCGGGGGGAGGAGAGCTTCCTGTTGACCGAGGACCAGTCGACGTACGTGCCGCTCGGCACGGCCCACCGGCTGGAGAACCCGGGGGTGATCCCGCTGGAGCTCATCGAGGTCCAAACCGGGAGCTACCTCGGCGAGGACGATATCGTGCGCTTCGAGGATGCCTATGCGCGGGAGTAGTCGGGCCGGGGGCCTGTCGGGAGTCGCCGAGCTACGGGTTCGGAGGCCTGGGATGTCGCACACCTGCGGTGCACGACCTACCCGCTCTGTCGGCTGCCAGGAGCAGCCGACCTACTTGAGGCGGGTTAAAGCGTGTCCATGATTGATTGTCGGCTGCCGGGAGCAGCCGACCTACCTGGGGTGTAGGTCGGGCACGGCCGTAGGCCGTGTGCGGCGTTCCTGCTGATACGCAGCGGTCGTCGAGCTCCCGTGGCATTGTCGCCAGCCGATCCCGGGCAAGTGGTGGCCTTTGCCTGGGGTTTGATAGGCTTGCACGAAAGAAACCAGACTCCGGATAGATTGACGCCATGCACCCCCTGATCCAACGCAAGCGTAAGGATATCGTCGCAGCTTGTCAGCGTTACGGTGTGCGGCGCCTGGAGGTGTTTGGCTCGGCGGCGCGGGGTGCGGATTTCGATGATCGTCGCTCGGATGTGGACTTCCTGGTGGAGTTCGCGCCGGATAGCGCCGCCGCCTCCTCGCTGCAGGAATATTTGGCATTCCGTGCTGAGCTGGAGAAAATCCTGGACCGTCCTGTCGACCTGCTCCCTGTGGATGGCACTCGCAACCCCTATGTCCGTGCCGAGATTGATCGTAGCCGGGAAGAGGTCCATGCGGCGTGATCCTAGGGCCTAACTGTGGGATGCGCGTGAAGCCGCTCGAGCTGTCGCTTCCTTCATCGACGGGGCTGACGAGGCCGAGTATCTGAATAATCCGTTGTTACGCTCAGCGGTGGAACGGCAACTCGAGATTGTCGGCGAGGCTTTGGGTCAGCTGGAGAAGGTTGCACCGGAGCTGGCTGAAGAGATCCCGGAACTTCGTGCAGCGGTGGATCTCCGGAACATCCTGATCCACGGCTACGCAAAGGTGAATGACCGAATCATCTGGAATGTCGCGTGCAAGGACTTGCCTCGCCTGGCCGGTGAACTGGATGTGCGCCTGCAAGAGCCGGAATCCCGATTTCCCCGACGTCGTGCAAGGTGCCGGAAGAATGGCTCATGCGTATCAGGGCCAGATGTCGGCTGCCAGAAGCAGCCGACCTTGTGTTTTCGACGGTAAGGGTTTGTAGCCCTTAGTGTCGGTCCCGGGGACGCCTGGGAGAGAGGGGAGCAGGGAGGCTGTAGCCAACCTTCGGCCTGCAGGACAGAGCCTGCGAGGTAGATTCGCCCCCTGCTCCCCATTTTATCTTTGTCGCATACAGCCCGAACGGTATCCAAGGCCTGAGGCACTCAGAGCCTGCACAGACAAGGTTAGGCCGCGACGAAGCGCTCCCGCACAGGTGCTCCCGCAACCCCTGCTTCGTGCTCAAAGGGAGGAGTCATGGCCGTCACCCTCGGCATCGATGTCGCCAAACACGACTTTCACGCCGCCATCCAGCCCCCCGGGCGCGAGCGCTGGCACGAGCGGCGCTTCCCCAACACCGCCGCGGGCGTGCAGGCCTGTCACCGCTGGCTCGAGTCACTCGGGCTCACCGAGGCGGTGGTGGCCCTGGAGGCCACGGGCATCTACAGCGAGCCGCTCGCCGAGCGCTTCTACGCCCTCGGCTACGGCGTGCACCTGCTCAACCCCGCGCAGGTCATCCACCACGCGCGCTCTGAGCTGCAGCGCGCGAAGACCGATCGGATCGATGCCCGTAGCGTCAGCGAGGTGGCCCAGGCCAAGACGCTCCCCTTCTGGGCGCCCGCGAGCGCAACCATGCACGAGCTGCGCGAGCTCCACCGCCACCTGCGCGGACTGCGCCACTCACGCGCCCAGCTCTACAACCGCCTCGAGACCCAGGGCGAGACCACCCGGGCCTCGCTGCAGCGCCTGCTCGAGGCCTATGACGCCGAAATCCGCGAGACCCGAGAACGCATGCAGACACTGATCCGTGCCTGCGACGAGCTCAACGACGCCGCCCAACGCCTCGCCAGCATCCCCGCCGTGGGCGAGACGCTCATCGCCGAGCTGCTGGTGCGTCTGCCCAAGATCCAGTGCTGCCGTCGCGCCCAGTCGCTCGTCGCCTTCGCCGGGCTCGACCCCAGGCCCTACGAGTCAGGCACCAGCGTGCGTGCCCCGCGCCGGATCTCCAAATGCGGCGACGCCGCCCTGCGCAAGGCGCTGTACTTCCCCACCCTGTGCGCGATGAAACACAACCCCGTGATCCGCGCCTATGTCGAGCGGCTCAAACAGCGTGGCGTAAGAGGCAAGTCCCTCGTGTGCGCCGCCGCCAGAAAGCTCCTCCACCTCATCCACGGCGTGCTCAAGTCCGGCAAATCCTTCGATCCCAACATCCCCTTGCAAGCACAGGGGTAAGACGGTATCTACCTGAGCGTAGGTCGGGCACGGCCATAGGCCGTGTGCGACGTTCCTGCTGGGTGTCGTAGGTTGGCTGCTCCCGGCAGCCAACGTCCCTTGTCGCGGCGCCCGAGATGTCGGCTGCCAGGAGCAGCCGACCTACTTGGGGTGGTGGTTGGGGAGGATGGGGTGCGCTCACGCGGATGCGGTGGGTCGTGGGCGGGCGCGCGCGTGCCCCTGGCGGACGTGCGGGGGTGCAACGTCCCGCTGGACCACCAGGGGGCCGGCAGCCAAGTCCACCCTCACCACCGCGGTGATGTACGCGATGGAGAACGTGTCCCCGGCGACGAACGGCTGCTCGGCGAGGCGGGCATCCATA
>NZ_JBHFPQ010000017.1:0-33536 GCF_041949875.1 Arhodomonas sp. KWT2 | reverse complement strand
CTGGCGGATGGCGAGCCGGGCGGGGGCGCCGATGAGGTGCTTGAGCTCGAGATCGCCGCGCTGGCAGAGGCAGTCGAGGCGGTAGCGAAAGGGGGCGCTCACCGCCTCCTCGCCGACCAGGCGGTGGGGGAGCAGCCCGGCCGGTGCGCCGAGCTCCAGGCGCAGCAGCCGCTGGTGCTGCGTGAGCTCGACGTCGAAACGATCGAGCAGCGTGTCCATGAGAGAGACATCCGTCATAGCCAATCTTCCTGATTGCTTCTCGCCCGATGAGTTTCGGGGCATCCTTGCCGCGGGTCTCACCCGCTGCTAACAGGCACTCTGCATTTGTGGCAGCCGGTCACCGACCGTGCTTCCCGCCTCACCGGGCAAGCCAGGTACCGGCGCCATCGAAGGCCCTTAGGCCACGGCCGCGGGTAACCGCTTCACCGGCACGGAACCGCCCGTGGTGCCCTCGCCTCGTCCGGTGGTCGCGATAACGCCCACCGATGACGTCCTACCCGGCATCAGCCACGCCCTTGTCCGCCTCGAGTGCAGGACTACCAAGCAGCCACTGCGCGCCGGTAATGCCATCCTCTCTGAGCTGGAGCAGCAGAGCGTTGCCATCCACTCCGGCCACCGCAGCCCCGAGGGCGATCTGGACGCCGTAAGCGGCATCGCCGGGCCAACCGCACAGCATCTCGATATCGGCACCATGCTCGGCGAGGTCCATCTGCGGATAGCGGACACTGAGCATGCCCGCCAGCTCCCCGGAACGCCCCGGCAAGCCCGGGGTATCCGTAATGATCGTATCCGCCTCGGGCAGATCGTCACATACCGATGCCGTATATTCGCCGATACAATCCTCCAACGCCTGCGACAGCCCGCGCCCCTTCCGTCTCGACACGCACGCGCTCCGCTGCCCGCGATGCAGCGTCCACGCGGTCCCCGGGGCGCCCCCCGACTCGTCCGGCACGAGCCGCCTGAACACAACAGCGCTGGCGGCCTCCCCGGCGGCCAGACCCTGCGGATGCATTACCGTCCTCAGGGCGCCTTCACGGGCGAGCTGGTCCACACCAGGGCCATTGACCAGCGACGAGGCTGACAGCCAGACCACCCATCTGGCACGGCTCCCCGGCATCGGTGCCAGACGCTCGTGAAGGTTTGCACAGTCGGCAGGAGGGCGGACCTCGACCCACTGGAACGTGACCGGCAACCGCCACCGCTCCAGCATGCCCTTCAGCCGCTCGACGACCCAGTCACGCGCAGGGGCGGCCAGTGCGGTTGTCCAGACCACATCCACGACGGCCTCTTCGGGGATGTCCGCCGTCACGAGCAGGAGTTCGTCCAGTAGTGTCCCCAGCAGTAGCCATTCGCGACAGACTATGGGGTCGCCCGGCACACCGGGGGAAGCCTCGATGAGTCCCTCTATCCGATGCACAAGTGCCGGCTCACCGCGTGGTCCCGAAAACGCGGCATCCTGCGCCGGCGCCACGGCCTCCGGCACACCGGAGGTCGACACCACACCGGCAGGGGTCAACGCCAGGGCCGCCACGAGTGCCAGCCGCCCGGCTTCAAAGCGTGGCGACGCGTCCATGGCCGGCGCCTCCGGCTTGCGGTAACGGTGCAGCCGATCGTAGATCGAGGGGCGGTGCATGGGGTCATTCCTCCCCGGCGACACGGGTGCCGAGGGTGTCGCGGATGCCCTCGATCACGCCGTCGTCCCTGATGACGTCGCGAAGCCATTCCTCCAGCGGCATGCGTCCCCATTTCACGGCCCGCTCCACCAGGTACGGCACGGGGCTGTGTGGTTCGCTCTGCCTGAAGAATCGCGAGACCCCGGCGAGCATCTCGAAGGCCTCCTCCCGGGTCTCCGGCTGGGTGCGCAGCGCCCCGTCGCGACCTCCGGCCGCCGCCGGCGCGGGGACCGTCCATACCGCCTCCCCGGCCGGCCCGTCATTCGCCTCGCCGGCCTCCTCCGGCATATCGGTGACACCGCGCTCGCGCAGCAGCCGGGCCACCAGATCGCGGCACTGCTCGAGCTCGGCCTGCAACGCCGAATACCCCGGGCCGTCGACACCGAAACAGGCGTCGCTGCAGGCCTCGAGCTGCGAAAGGGCGTCAAGACACCCCTGAAGGCCGTCGTGTCGCTCCTGCAGGAAGGCGGTGTCGCTGAGCACCACGGAACGCTGGAACAGCTCATCGTTGATCTTCCCTTCGGCGAGCGCGGCCTGCATGGCGTCCGCGTCGGCACGGGCCTGATTCTCGACCTCGCGGGATTCCTCGTAGTCGACCAGGGCGTAGCCGTTGCCCTGCACCAGCGGCAGACCGCGCGCCACTTCGGCGAGGGTCGAGGCGAGCCAGTTCAGGCGCGCCACACGCTCCTCGGGGTCGGGGTCCAGCTCCGGATACAGCGTGTCCCAGAACTGCTCCAGCAGCGTGCGCGTCAGCGTCAGCCCGAAACGGATTCCCGGGAAGCCCTCACGATGTGCCAGCCCCTCGGTGAGCCAGGCAGCGAGCTGAAGATCCTTGCTGCGACCGGCAAGCGCCTCGGAGGACAGGTGTACGACGGCCTCCCAGTCGGAGCGTTTGAGATCGACCTCCCAGTCCCCCTGGGGCAGGTAGGTCGGGTCGGCACGGCGGGCCTCCTTTATCTCGTCGAACAGCAGCGAGAACGCCAGGTCCTCGCCGCTGCCACCGTCGACCGGGGCCGTGAGCGCCTCGATGGTCAGATCGCCGAGTGTCTGCATGGCACCTTCCCTGGTGGGGGTTGCGTGATGTGCGCATCACCTCCGGCGAATGGCACGCCGCCGTTGCGGCCGTGTTTCCCCTATCGCCGCTAAAGCCAGCGGAAACGCGGGCCCCGGAGGGCCCGCGTCCGTGGTCAGGAATACACCTTGTTGCGGGTGCGATCCCAGCCGCCGGCAACGTTGCCGCCGCCCTGGCCGTCGGAACGCTTCTGCTGGGTGTAGGTGATCTTGATCCGCGCGAAGTTGAACTTGATGACCTCGGAGGGCAGGTCGTGCACGTCCTCCTGGTTGACACTCTCGTCATAGCTTGCGGCGGTGGAGGTCCCCTCCATGTTCGTGGAGGAGACGATCACCTCCTCGAGCTTGATCTCCATGTAACGCAGCTTGTCCCCGCCGGCACGGTTGACGTGGAGGGTGACATCCTTGATGTGCTGACCCTTGCAGCACGCCTCGAAGAGTTTCGCCGAGGCCTTGTCGACATACTTGCGCACGCGGAACTCGCTGAGATTGACACGCTCTGCGGAGGCGCCGCCCGCCGAGCTCGCCGTCGAGGACGTGGACTGACTCGCACCGAAGTCGAAGCTGAGCGCCTCGATCCAGTCCTTGTGCTTGTCGTCCAGGCTCTCACCGGGGATTCCGTCGATTTTCAGATACGCGTCGAATGCCATGCTCCATTGCTCCCAATTTTGCGATCGACAGATAGACACCCGCCATCCCGTGGCATGGATGTCGCTGAATACGCCGACGTCCGCTGATACAGGCCATCGCCGTTATTGGGGAGACACTGGATAAACGCCGGAGCGGGCGGGATTGCCCCATCGAACGCAGAAATGCGCGGCACTGAGCGTGGATATGACATGATTACAGCGTTCCGTGCTACTGCGCCTGACGACTCTCGCCGGTTATCAGCGCTTCCCTGGGTTGCCGCAGCGCACCGCGCGGCGGCAGCTTCCGCCGGCCGATGACGACACAACGCCCCGTCACCACCCCGGACAGAACCTAGCGCCCGCGTTCATGCAGGCGCCGTGGAAGTCATTTTTTCGCCTTCAGGCGGATTATGCAATCGCCGTCGTGGGGTAACGAGATCCCGTTCACTTCCCGTCACTGTTTGTGCACCTCGATCTCCACACGCCGGTTCGGCGCAAGGCAGTCGATCAGCCGGGCCCGGGGCAGATCGTCGCCGCAGGTGACCAGTGGCCGGCTGCTGCCGACACCGTCCGCCTCCACCAGTCCCGAAGGCACGCCCCGCCCGATGAGGTAGCGCCGCACCGTGCGGGCGCGTTGCAGCGACAGGCGCCGGTTCGCGCTATCGCTGCCCACCCGGTCGGCGTGACCGGTAATGATCACCTCCCCGAGCCTCGGCGTGTTGAGCAGCCGCTCGGCAACCTCGTCGAGCTCGTCACGCCCGGCGTCCTGGAGGCCGGCATAGTCGCCGCGGCCGAACGCAAACAGCGTATCCGAGCCGAGCATGATGGTCTCGGGACTGGACAGGGACCGTTCTAGGAGGCTGTCGATATAGCGTCTCGAGCTGGAAATCAGGAATTCGTTGCCGTCGATGCGCGGCACGTCCGGCTCATGCAGCTGCCGGGCATAGAAATCGATCTGTCGCCCCGCCCGGCGGAGGCCGCGTTCGTGTCGCGACGCCCCGCGCTCCGGGGCGTCGAGCTCTGGATACCACCACGCCGGTAGCTGGCGGATGAGGAAGTCGGGCTTCACGTCCGCCCGGGGCGAGCTGGAGAGCATGACGTAGGTGCCCAGCGCATTGCGGCCGAAACCGGCCAGGGCCTTGGCCGTGTTGCTCTCGGGCTGGGCGAAACCGGCGACACCGTCGATATGCACCGCTTCGCGAATATCGCTGTCGCGCCGGTAGACGTCGACCGTGGTCAGGGTATACAGCGATTTGGTGAGGTTGGCGGCGACGGGCTCCAGCATGATCGGCCGCAACGCGGCGAAGTAGCGCCGACGGACCGCGGCCTCGATGCGCTCTCCCTGATAGAGCCCGAAACGCATGGACCAGGGGACGCCGGTTTCGCTGTGGCGACGGTAGTAAGCCGCGGCCGCCCCCCGCAGCGTGTCGAGGGTCTGCCACGGGGCATACGCGTCCGGCCGGCCCGCGTCGTCGGACCGGGCCTGCGTCAGCGCACTGTCCAGCCGTGCGATCTCGCGGTGGTTGTACCAGGCGGACAGGGACCATACCGCGCAAAGGAGCAGCATCGCCGTGGCCCCCGCGCCGATCCATCCCCACTTGCGGCGCCGCTCGCGGGCGTGGCTCGCATACAGCCCGATAAGGTGCTGATCCGGAATAATCACACGGGTGAACAGCTCGTTGATGAAAAAGGGGCGCTCGCCGTGCGCCGCCGGCTCCCCGCCCTGCCCCGGCTCCAGGGCGAAGCGGCGATGGACGTCACGGGCCCAGGCGCCGCGGATGGCCTCTCCGTCCTGCAGGGCACTCACGAAGTAGAAACCGCGCAGCAGCGGTGCGTCCTGGTACGGGTTGGCATTGGTGAGCGCGGCGACGAACTGCTCCAGGGGACGGGCCAGTGCCGCGAACTCCAGCGGGAACTGCCACGCCACGCCGTCCTGCCGGGCCTCACGGATATCGCGCCGCACCAGATCGTCCTCGCTGACCTCCAGCCAACGGCGCCGGAGCCGCTCGAAGGCAACCCGGAACTTCTCGGACCAGTCCACGCGCTCGTGGCCGCGGTGCGCGAAGGTATGCCCGAGGACCTCACAGCGGCGCTCCTCGGAGAGGCGCTCGAAGAACGGCGCGAAGCCCTGGATCAGGTCGCACTTGGTGAACACCAGGTAGATCGGCAGGCTCGACTCCAGTGACTCGCGTGCCTCCTGTATCCGCTCGCGCAGCCGCTTGGCCAGCTGCTCGCGCCCGCTCTGATCGGTGGTGATGACGTCGCTGATGTTCACGGCCACGATCAGGCCGTTGAGCGGACAGCGTCGACGGTGGTCCCGCAGCAGCGACAGGAAGGCCTTCCACTTGCCGGCCTCGTCGCCACCGTCCATGTACCGCCCGGCGGTATCGAGCAGGATCGCATCGGCGCTGAAGAACCAGTCGCAGTGCCGCGTCCCCCCCATGCCGGCCACACGGGCATTCTCGCGCTCGGCGAACGGGAAGTTCAGGCCGGACTGGTAGATCATGGTGCTCTTGCCCGCCGCCGGCTGGCCGACAATCATGTACCAGGGCAGCTCGTAGAGCGCGTCGTTACGGCGCCAGCGGGCCCCGCCACGCTGCTTGTGCAGCCGTTCGATGGCCTGCAGGAGGCGCTCGCGGAGCAGGCTGACCTCTTCCCGGTCCTGGGGGCTGGCCTCGAATACCGCGCGGTCCGCATCATCGAGGAGCAGATGCTCCAGATTGCGCTTGCGGTCCACGCCCCGGTAGAGCAGCAGCACATACGCGGCGGAGAGCACGAGGAACGTGCCGATGCCGAACAGCAGGCTGCCGAGGGAAGAGAACCCCAGCACGACCCCGAGCCACCAGACCAGGAAGATGGCGGCGAAGAACAGCCCGCCCAGAAAGTAGGGCCGGTACTTCAGGAACCAGTACTTGAGCAGCGACCATCTCAGGCGTTTCATGCGTCCCATCCGTTGGCGATGTCCCGTTCCAGCAGTTCCGTAAAGCGGGCGGTGAATTCGGCCAGCGGGAGGCGCTCGTCGGGCAGAGCAAGCGTCCCGGGATGCCATACACCTGTGCCGAATGCGGCCAGAACGTCATGGCCGTGATCCCCGCCGTCACGGCCGGCGAGCAAGGGGTAGAAGTGGCCGGCATCGTCCGACGGCGGCACCAGCAGCAACCGCGGGCGCATGAAGTCGTCGAACAGCAGACTCATGGCCGGCGAGGGCTCCGGGCCGGGCAGCTGCTCACCGAGCCATCGATGCCACAGATCGGCCACCGAGCGTTTCAGCCCGCGCTCCGCGGGCAGGGGCAGAAACGCCGTCGGGCGACGTCGACCATAACGCCACTGCCCCATCAGCACGGCAAGACGGTGAAGACAGGCGCCGGTGACGAACTCCGGCCAGCCCTGGCGAAGCGTCGCCGCGATGTCGGCGAAGCTGAAATCCTCGAGCAGGCGCGCGTGTACGCGCTCGTACAGGGCGATGTCCTCGTCGCTCAGTGCCCGCAACTCACGGATCTGCCCGCCGGGATCGGTGGTGGCATCTCCGTGCACCGCGTTGATCAGGATCGGGCGGATCCGCCCGGCAAACATCTCGCAGAGCGTGTGCACGCAACCGATCGGCACGTGGCGCCGCCACGCCTCGATCACCTGGAAAACCAGGAACGGATAGCGTCGCCCGCTGGCATCGCAGGAACTGATCATGCCCCCGATCACGTCGCTGCCGTCCCGGGCGCGGAAACCGAAATACACGATGGGCAGCGCATCGAAACACGCGATCCAGTCCGGCTGCTCCGAGAGCTCGAGCAGCCCTGCCTGCAACCGACCGTCGAGCTCGCGAACGGCATCGCCGGCGGCGTTCACACCGATGAAATCGGCACACGAGGGCACCTTTCCGAAGCAGCCGATCATTGCCATTGCCCGCTCACTGCGCCAGCTCCGGAATGGACAGCGAGCGGATCCGCTGCAGGTCCGTGATGCTCACACCGCCGAAATTGCGCACCTGGAAACTGACGGCGCCGGCGTAGGTCCGCCAGCTCAGGCGCTGCCTCGCCCGGTCGACGGCACTCACGTGCGCGCTGCCGATCATCCGCAGCAACCCCCAGCGGTTGGGATAGTCGAAGACCGTGTGACGGCGGCCATTGCGGGTGACGACGTCGAGCCGTGCCCCGGGGGTTTTCGCCTCGCCGGGCCAGACCATGCGTTTCCATTCCTGGCGGTTGTTGCGGTAGTGAAGCGTCTGCCCGTCTATCGTGAGGATGATGTCGGTGAGTCCGGGGGAGGGATTCATCCGCACCTCGAAGCCATTGCGCAGATCGGAGAGGCTGTCGACCACCCGTCCCAGCTCCCGCGCCCTGTCGATGCTCTCTATCATCCGCGGGTCCACCAGCCCGGCCTCGCCATCGTCCTCTCCGCCGGCGAGGTCGCCGATCTCCTCGTCGCGGAACGTCGCCAGCAGACCGCTGTCCGGATCGATGAAATGCGATACGTCGCGCACCGACGCCTCGTTGACGGAATCGGCCACCGGATAACGTCCCGCTACCATCTGCTGCCACGGTGTATGGATCCGCTCGTCCCAGGCCTTGTTGAGCTGATGGCGAGCAGGGCCGTTCAGGGCCTGCCAGGTGTTCTCCACCGGCGTTTCGAACAGCGGCCGCAGCGTACTCACCAGGGCCACGCGGGAGGTGTCCACCTGAGCGGCTACGAAGTTGCGCAGCACACTGACCTCCGTGGTCTTGCCGGTCAGCGTCGCCGCGATCAGCGCCTTGCTCCGGCTGCCCGGGCTGCGGGCCTTGCGGATGGTGTCGACCCGTACCTTGAGCTGACGCAGATCGAGCAGATAACGGCTGAGCAGGGACTCCTCGCTGCCGCTCGCGCGCTCGGCAACCAGCAGACGTGCCACGGGGCGGAAATGCGCCGCCAGCGCACCGTCTTTCAGGCGCGGGAGTGACGCCCGGTCGAGCCCGCTGGAAACACGCTCCCCTGCGCCATCGAACACCCCCGCGACGCGCCCCCAGAAGCCCGCCTCCGGTTCCCCGTCCGGCTCCCGGTCGCCGAGCGCGTCCGGGGCGTCCCAGGCGGTATTGCGGTGCACGGCCTCGAGCACCTGCCGCAACGGGGACTTCTGCAGGTCACCGAGCCGGGCAAGGCCCGCACTGGCCTCCTCCAGGGTGGCGAAATCCGCCACGTGGGTGTTGCGCAGGAAACGCTCCCAGGCCCGTGCGTAGTCACGTTTGTAACGACGCATGAGCTGACGCACGAAACGGGCCTTCGAGCGGACCTCGTCGTCGCTGTCGCCGTCGTCCAGCACCCAGTCCGACTGCTGCCTGAGATCCCCGGACACGGTTTCGGCCAGTGCGGGACGCAGATACTCCCGCCACACGCGGCGCGTGTAGAAGGCCGGTACCGAATGCCGCGCGTAGAGCAGCCGGCCCGGCATGTCGGGGGCCATGTCCGCGAGCGTCAGCGACTCGTAACGGTCCTCGACCTCCAGCTGGTATTTGAGATAGGCACGGTCGACGAGCGTGTTGTCGATCAGGAAGGCGTTGAGACTCGCCCGCGCACGCTTGACCAGCGCCGGATCGCGCGTCAGGGCCGGCGCCTCGCCGGCACGGAGATAGTCCGTATACAGCTCGCTGTTGGCATCGATCACCCCCGGGGCCGTCCGCGGGTTCACGCGGTGCCACAGCCTGGGCAGGGCACCGGCGACGAACGCCCCCTGATCGTCGTGGCGCTGCGGCGCCGTCAGGATCAGGTAGAGCTTGAGAACCGAATACCCCTCGATCAGCCGCTCGACGTCGCCCTGGTCCAGCTCCGCCAGGAACGCCTCGGACAACGACGGCCCGGCATCCCCCGCCCCCCCGCCATCGGCGTCACCGCCGCCGATGGACGACAGCGTCTCGCCGGGATTGCGCAGCCGCCGCTCGAGCTGATTGCGGGCATCGCTGCGCGCCGACCACCAGGCATCCCGGACGCTGTCGGTGGTCCGCGAACTCGCCTCGCTCCGCACCCGGCTGCGCGCCTCGGACAGGCTCGTGGGCATGCTGCCCAGCGTCGGCCTTGTGGTGGCGCGCTCACGCACGCGCTCCACCGCCTTGTCGCCCATCGACGCGGCCTCGCCCCGCAGCGCGGCCGCCGCCCCGGACGCCCCTCCGGTCCCGGCGGCATCCCGCGGTGCGGCGCCGGCGGACGGTACCGCCCCGGTCCGTTCGGCAAAGGCATGGAGGGCGATCAGCCGGCGGCGCAGGTGCGCGACCACAGGCTCGAGCGCCTGCTCGCGCATCAGCCTCGACCAGCTCGTCTTCAGCTCCGGCGCGAGGGCCGGTCCCTGGTAGAGGCCCGCCCCCCAGAGCACCGGCACGCCCGTCTCGTCGAAGCGCGCAATGCGTTCCAGGTGGTCATGCCAGCCCGCCAGCAGCCGGCCACGCTGGTACACGTCCAGCGGGCGGCTGTCGCCGGCGGCGACCAGATCCGAGGCGATCGCCTGCTGCCATTCGCGGTTGTGCCAGGCCGAACCGGCGAGTAGCGCGACGACGCCGACCGTCACCACGGCCGCGGCGATCAGCAGCAGCGGCGACCAGCCCCGCGAGGCCTGGTAGAGGCTGAGATTCCGGTCGGGGAATATGACCTGGCGGAACGCGTCGGCGATGAAGAAGCTGCGCTGGCCACCACCGGCCACCACCCGGGGCGCGGGATCGGCCGACGCACCGGCCGCTGCGTCGGCGGACGCCGGATCGCCGGAGCCGCGTCCGGAGAGGGCGAAGGTCTCGCGGACCTGGTCGTCGAGCAGCGCAGGCAGCGGATCGCCGTCCTGCAGCGCGCTGGTGAAGTAGAGCCCCCGGAGCAACGGCGCATCGTCGGGATGACGGCGCCGATCGAGACGTGCGATGAAGTCGTGCAGCACCTCGCCGAGCTCCGCGAAATAGTCGGGGAAACGCAGCAGCGCGCTGTCGCAGCGCTCCCCCTCCTCGGCAAGACGCCGGTCCACCCGGTCACGCAGGCCGGCCACGAGCGCCGGGAACCGGCGCTCGAACGCACCGGCGACCCCGCGGTTGCGGACGTCCTCCAGGGAGAACGTCACCCCCCAGGGCGTCTGGCGTTCCTGCACGTCCAGGCCGGCGAACGTGTCGAGGAAGCCGGGCAGCAGGTCCGCCTTGCTGAAGAACAGGTAGACAGGGGGATCCCCCCCGAGACAGCGACGGTACTCGTCGATCCGCGTCGTGAGCCGCTCGGCCAGGGCCTGATCCTCGCTCCGGCTCTGTTCGAGCAGCTCGGGCAGGCTGACCACCAGGATCAACCCGTTGATTGCCGGCTTGCGGCGCTGTCGCCGCAGCGTGCGGAGGAAGTCCGCGAACTCCGCCGCGGGCTCGTCGTCGACCAGGTAGCGCCCGGCGGTATCGACCAGCACCGCGTCCCGGCTGAAGTACCAGTCACAGTGCTGCGTGCCACTGAGTGCCGAACTGCCGGCGCCGCCCGCCATGGCCGCCGACAGCGACGAACGGCTCAGAAGCGATGTCTTGCCGGAGGCCGACAGGCCCATGACGAGATACCAGGGCAGCTCGTAGAGCGAGGCACGCCCGCCGTCCATCGAGCGCGCGGCACGCTGCATCGACAGGGCGTGCTGCAGGCGTTCCCGCAGGATGCGGTAATCGCCGCTGCCCTCCGCCTGTTCCGCCCCCTCGCGGTGGACCTCCAGCTCCACCAGGCTCTCGATATTGCGCTCGGCGCGGATACGGTGGTACTGGCGCAGCACGACGGCGAACAGCCACAGCGCGGTCCACAGCGCCATGACCATGAAGATCGTGTCGCGCTCGCGGATCCACAGCGGCAACAGCACGACTGACAGGGCGAGCCCGGCGAGCCAGAGCAGGATGGAGACCGGCCAGAATCCCTTCAGGGCCTTGAGTATGCGTTTCAAACGATCCATGTTCGCCACCCGCCGCTACAGACTGAACAGGGCGCCGATACGCTGGATCAGTACCTCGCTCTCGCTGCCGAGCCACCAGCGCAGTCCGCCATAGACGGCCAGGCAGATCAGCGCCATGAACAGCAGGTACACCCACAGCGGGATCTCGTGGCGCAGCAGCTGACTGACCTGGTCCGGCAGCTGCCACTGCTCGCGCGCGTCCTCCGGGGCACGGCGGTAACGGGCGATGTCCTGGCCCAGGGTGTTGGCGATGTAGCGCAGCTGGTCACGGTTGTCGAGGCTGAACTTGCCCTCGAACCCCAGTGCCAGACAGCGATGGTAGACCTCGAGCACATCGAGGTTGCCACGCACATCCACGCGCAGCGCCTCCAGGCGCTCGAAGAACCCCTCCCCCGCCAGGTGGACGCCGAAATACTTGTACTGGAAGGGGTGCATCTCCAGGTGGCCGCGGATATTGTCCGCGCCCCCCTTGAGCACGCTCTCGTCGAGAAAGGCACAGAGCGCGTACTGGGCGTCGCGCACGGCCTCGACGCTGTAGCGTGCGTGCCGGGCCTGCTTCTCGAAGGCGATGAACCACTCGTCCACCCGCTCCGCGAAACGCTCGACGCTCGACGCCTGTTCGCCACGGCGCACCATCAGGATCATGGACAGGAAATCGCGCGAGAACGCGGCGAGCGTTGCGGGCTCTGCCACGTTCCCCGACACGGACAGGGCTTCGTTCATTTCACTACCGCCATGAGTTCGATGCTGAGACTGGGAAATCCGCTGGGGACGTAGAATGAGATCGCCTGCGCGGCCATCATCCGTTCATAGCCGCTGCCGTGGGGCTCCAGCGCGAAGTAGTGGTTGTCCAGTCGCACCGGAATCGCGCTCGGCAGCCGCGTGGCGTGCTCGAGCCGCACCCCCGGCAGCGCGGTGTTGACCACCACCTCGATGTCATCCGGCGAGCCGACCTTGAAGGCCCTCGGCACGAGTTCGATCAGCCGGGCACCGGGCATATCCGCATGGACGCTGATGTAGAACTCGGCCCGGGTGAGACGCTCGTCTTCCAGGCGGGCGAGGTAGTAGGACGGGCGCGTCTGCTCCAGCGGAATCGAGATGTACTGGTTGGGGATGACGATATCCAGCAACTCCCGCACCGTCCCCTCCAGCCGGGAGAGCGACGCGGCGGGATCGCGGTGGTCATACTCGGGGATATCGCCAAGGCGGTGCGCCATGGAGAACGTCATCAGGCTCGCCGCCAGCTCGGCCAGGAAACAGTACAGCCGCTCCGGATGCAGGGACGGGTGCGCCCGCAGGTGCGCCAGCCGCGGCCATGCCTGATTGATCGTGTAGAGCAGCCAGAACAGGGTCACGTCGCTGGAACCGAACTCGGCGACCTGGTCGGCACGTTCACGCCGGCGCCCCGAAAGGACCTCGCTCCGGGCACCAAGCAGCCCGAGCAGACGGTCGGCGATCTCCCGCGGCAGTGCCGCCGTATCCAGATGCAGCGCCGGCGGCATGAACTCGCGCTGTTCCAGGCCCAGCCGCCCGGCGGAGTTACGCGATAGCAGGCCGATCGGGCAATGGGTGTAGCCCTCCAGCTCGTCGGTCTCGAGCATCAGCACGGTGGCGTGCTCCAGCATCCCCAGCTCGTTCTCCAGCGCCCCCTCGTTGAGGTCCGGCATAGTCTCGAAGCGCTGCACATAACGCCGCTGCCCCTGCCGGGAGTCGTGTCCCTCGTCCGCATAACTGGGCGCGTACGGCTCGAGCAGCCGCAACGCGGCGTGGACGCGCACCTTGCCGTCCAGCGCGAGGTCGCCGAGATCGCGCGCCGGCGGCAGCGGATCGTGCTGCGGGGCGTCGACGAACGTGCCGTCCGGGAACACCAGCTTGAGACGGGTCAGCCTGAGGGTGCCGCGCTCCAGGGCGCTTTCGTCGAAGGCGAGGGCCTGAACCCCCCAGTCGAAGGGCGTGTTCCGTCGGCCCAGCTCCACCGTGTTGCGCTGGTGGTATTCATCCTGATACTGAAAATGCTGCGGCAGGAGGAACATTCCCTCCGACCACATGATCCGGTTCCGTTTGCTCACGCTAGCCTTCCAGTTCCATTGGCCGACATTCGCATTCCACCGGGCCGTCCCGGTCCGTCACTGCCGGGCGAGCAGGTCGCTCCCCCGCTCGACGAAGACGTGCTCACCATCGAGCCGGAGCATCACGCCGTCGGAGGACCACAGCACACCGTCGTCGCGGAGCGCCTCGGCGTCGAAGGCGACACGCCACTCCCCACCGTCGGGGTTGCGGAAGAACACCGCCACACCCAGGTACTGCGCCCGTGGCGACAGTGCCGCCGAGTCCGTGCGCGCCTGGCCCGGCAGCAGGGTCATCTCGCGTTTGGACAGGAGTGCCGCCCCGAGCACCCCCGCGTCGTCGCCCCACAGCTGCGCCATGGATGCCTGCATGAACGGGTCAAGCTCACCGAGCTGGTAGGTCCGCACCACCACCGAAAGCGCCCGGCCCGTCGCGTCCGGGTTGACCGTCTCCGTGGCGGTCACCGTCACCCGTGCCTCGGGGTTCTGGCTGAACAGCATGTCGCCGGCCCAGGACCCGTCCACCTGATTACCCATCCGGTCGGCGATACCACAGCCCCCGAGGGCCAGGGCGATCAGGCAGGACAGCAGCAGCCAATGCACTCGAATTCCAGTCATTTCCGGCAACACCCCGACACCCGTTTCCAGACAATCCGCCCCTCGATCCGCAAGGCCCCCTATGGGCCGCTGCAAATCAGCGCGTTTGGCGGGAAGAGGTAATCGCGGGACCGATACGCCGGCTGCGCAGCGTCCCTGCGCCGGCTGGACGGGGCCCTGCGGGCCAGCTCCGTCGCCGGCACTGCACGTGCCGGCACCACGGCCGGACGATGGTGGAACGACGACCCGGGGAAAGGCGCTGGCGATCAGTCCGGGTATGCCCTCGCGGGCACAGCGGGCGCTGCTGGACACGGACAACGATCGCAGCGACCCATCCCGGTCCTGCCACCGTCATGCGCTCGACTCCTCCGCCGGAACAGGCTTCGCGACACGTCCGTGAAACGGGTCCGGGACCTCCGCACCTCCGGGCCCCGACAACGATCAGGGCGCAGCACGCGGAGCGGCGCCGGAGACGCCCCATCGGCAAGGCGGCTCTGTCCCGCACCGAAGGCAGGACACAACGCACCGATGGACCGATTCACGGCCGGGAGACGGGAAGCTAGCGAGAGGATACGAACACGAGCAATCACCTTCCCTTGGCATAGTCAGTTCGCGCTTGGCGAAAGATACAATACACTCGTGCTGGCATGGAATGCTACATTCCCGGTAAAGTCTTACGGCGCGTTCATGGAACAGAACCGAGCCAATGCAGACACATGACACGGAACAGTCGCGGCGCCTGACCGCCCTTCTCACGATGGCAATGCTGGTCGTCCTGGCCGGGTGTAGCACGCCGCCACCCCGGAGCGGCCCGGCGTTCAAGCCGGCGGAGCGGTTCGTCGGCACCCTCCCCTGCGAGGACTGCGGCGGCATACGCACGGACCTCGTCATCCACCGCGATCCCGAGACCGGCAGACCTTCCGGATTCCTACTCAACCGCGAGCGCATCGACGCCGCCGGCGGCGAGCGGACCAGCTCGGCCTGGGGGAGCTGGGAGGTCGCCCGTCCCGCTGAAGGGAAGACGCCGGCGCGCTATCACATGACGCCGGAAATCGGCCGCGAGCTTTACTACGAGCGCCGGTCCAACGGCGCACTCCAGCCCGTGAGCACCCAGGGTGAGAGACTCACGGGCGCCGACGGGCGGGCGGTGGTCCTGGAACCGCGACCCGTGCGGTTCCCGCCGACCACCGCGACAGCAATGCAACGGCCCGACACGGCAGAGGACTGACCGGCACGGCCGCAGACCACAACGGGTATGGCGCAACAGGGAGTACGCGCTGATATGCACACCGCCGAGCACCACGACCCGCAGGCGCCGCCCCTGCCACCGCAGGCGTACCGCCCCCCGGCGACGGGCCGGCGGCATGCGGCCTCCGGCGTGGAGTCCGCGCGATGAGCCAGCCTTTCGACGTCGAGGGGTTCATCCGCTCACGCAAGAACACCCGCACCATCTCGGAACTGCTCAGGGCCCAGGCGGCGGACTACCTCGGCACGGTCTCTCCACTGGTCAAGCCCCAGACACTGTTCGGTGAGTACCTCACCGGCGCGCCCCGCGGGAGCACCCGGGAGGCGCATCACAATTTCAAGGAATTCAAAACGCTGTATGAGCGTCACGCAAGCGGCCGGCCGTTCAGCCTCATGAACGAGCTGGAGGTGCCACTGGACCTCCTCGACTCGACCCCGACGCTGTATCCCCTCGAGCACGATCACGCGATCGACGGCATCGAGGGCACCATCCGTGTCCTCAGTCCCACGCGCTGGGTCATCGGCTACAGCAGCTTCGAGCTCACCCGCTTCCGGCGGATCACCCGGGACGCCAACCGCAGCAACTCGGAGCTCCATCGCTTCGTCGTGCACTACCTGATGGCCTTCTACTGCTTCAGCAAGGCCGGCGGCCTCGGCCGCCTGTTCAAGGGCCTGCGCTTCCCGGTCACGTTCCAGACGCTGGACGATTTCGGCGAGATGCCGTTCTGCGTAATCAACGCCCCCGTCGCCGCGCACCTGCCCGACGACCGCGTCATCCGGCACAGCACCGAGATATCCGGCAGCCGCACCTTCGAGGAGCTGGTCAGCCGCGAGGACATCGACGCCATGGAAGACGGCGTCCGGACCCAACTGCTCCAGGCCCTGGCATCCGGCGGGGAACAGTAGACCGACCCCAATCACTGGCCTGCCCAAAAGGAGTGACGCATGGCCAAGAACGAAAGCACCCAGAAAAAGCTCTCCCGCGTACGCGCCCCGCGGGTGCACCTGACCTACGACGTGGAGATCGGCGACAGCATCGAGAAGAAGGAGCTGCCCTTCGTCGTCGGCGTGATGGGCAACTACAGCGGCAACCCGCTGGAGCCGCCGCCGCGGCTGAAGGAGCGCAAGTTCGTCAACATCGACCGCGACAACTTCGACAGCGTGCTCAAGGGCATGAAGCCCCGCCTGAGCTTTCGCGTCGACAACACCCTGGCAGGCGACGACAGCCAGCTGCCGGTGGAGCTCAACTTCAACTCGATGGAGGACTTCGAGCCCGAGAACGTCGTCCGCCAGGTCGAACCGCTGCGCAAGCTCCTCGAGGTCCGCGGCAAGCTCGCCGACCTGCGCAACAAGATGGGCGGCAACGACCGGCTCGAAGAGCTGCTCATGGATGTCCTCCAGAACACCGAGAAGCTCAAGGCACTCGGCCAGGAGCTGGGTCGGGAGGCCGCCGTGGATTCGAAACAGGATGGCGAGTAACAGGTAAAGGGAGCCTACCACCATGGCCGACAAGCAGCCCGAACCGCAGACGGCGACGGACTCGCCGGAGGTCTTCGCGCCGGAGAGCTCACTGCTCGACAGCATCATCTCCGAAAGCCGGGTCGCGCGCTCTGAGAGCGAGCGCTCGCGTACCCGCGACCTCATCGACGAACTCGTCAATCAGGTACTCGAAGGCGAGGTCACGCCCAGCAAGGACCTGATCGCGGTACTGGACGCCCGCATCGCCGAGATCGATTCGCTGCTCTCCGATCAGCTCAACGAGGTCATGCACGCCAGCGAGTTCCAGCAGCTGGAATCCTCATGGCGGGGGCTCAAATACCTCGTCGACCAGACCGAGACGAGCACGAACATGAAGATCCACGTGCTCAACGCGCCGAAGAAAGACCTGCTCAAGGATCTCAAGTCGGCCTCGGAGTTCGACCAGAGCGCCCTGTTCAAGAAGGTCTACGAGGAGGAGTACGGCACCTTCGGCGGCGCGCCGTACGGCATGCTCGTCGGCGACTACGAGTTCGGCCGCCATCCGCAGGACATCTACCTGCTCGAGGAGATCTCCCACGTCGCCGCGGCGGCGCACGCCCCGTTCATCTCCGCGGCCTCGTCGGAACTCTTCGGCTGGGACTCGTTCACCGAGATGATCGGCCCGCGGGACCTGGCCAAGATCTTCGACACCGTCGAGTACGCCAAGTGGAAGTCCTTCCGCAACTCCGAGGATGCCCGCTACGTCGGTCTGACCCTGCCCCACGTCCTCGGGCGCCTGCCTTACGGCGAGGAGACTAACCCGGTCGAGGCCTTCAACTTCACCGAGAACGTCGACGGCCGCGAGCACAACAAGTACCTGTGGATGAACGCCGCCTACGCCATGGGCGCCCGCGTCAACGACGCCTTCTCGCACTACGGCTGGTGTGTCGCCATACGCGGCGTCGAGGGCGGCGGACTGGTCGAGGACCTCCCCACGCACACCTTCCGCACCGACGATGGCGAGGTCGCCCTGAAGTGCCCGACGGAGATCTCGATCACCGACCGTCGCGAGAAGGAGCTCTCGGACCTAGGGTTCATACCGCTGGTGCACTGCAAGGGTACGGACTACGCCGCGTTCTTCGGCGTGCAGTCCGCCCAGAAGCCCAAGCAGTACAACACCGACGTCGCCAACGCCAACGCACGGCTGTCCTCGCAGCTCCAGTACATCTTCGCCACCTCGCGCATCGCGCACTTCATGAAGGCGATCATGCGCGACAAGGTCGGCAGCTTCGCCTCCCGGCAGAACGTGGAGAGCTACCTCAACGAGTGGCTGTCCCAGTACGTGCTCCTTGACGACAACGCCGGCCAGGACGCGAAGGCCCAGTATCCGCTGCGCGAGGCCCGGGTGGAGGTCGCGGAAGTGCCCGGCAAGCCCGGCGCGTACAAGGCGGTGACCTTCCTGCGCCCCCACTACCAGCTCGACGAGCTGACCGCTTCGCTGCGTCTGGTCTCGGAGCTGCCGCAGTCCACGCGCGGCAGCTGACGCCGCGCCGGCCGCGGGCCCCCTGGCCCCGCCCCGCCACGCCCGGCACAGGGACGCGCGGGGCGGGCGGTGCCGCATCGCGAAAACAGGTCAAGGAAATGACGGCAACATCGCGCCAAATGATACCGACCCTGCTCGACCGCCTGCTCGACGGGGCGCCGAGCCAGCCACACGACCCGGGCCCCGGGCACCGGTGTACCCTGGACGACTACCGTGCCAGCGTTGTCCGCGACCTCGAGATGCTGGTCAACACCCGCCAGGACCTGCTGGCGGCGCAGCTCGATGCATGGCCGGGCCTGCAGGGTTCGCTGCTGGAATACGGCCTGCCGGACTTCACCAGCCGCGGGCTGAACTGCGCGGACGAGCGCCGCCGCATCCGGCGTGAGCTCGAACGCACCATCGAATGCGGCGACCGCCGCTTCAGCGGCGTGCACGTGAGTCTCGCCGACTTCGAACACGGCGACCGGATCCTGCGCTTCCGCATCAAGGCCCTGCTCACGCTGTCCGAAGCGGACGAGCAGGTCGCCTTCGATGCCGTGCTCCAGGTCAGCACCCGCCGGTACACCGTCCGGACCCTGCGCTGATGCTCGACGAGCTGCTGCCCTACTACGAGCGCGAACTCTCCCACCTGCGCTACCTGGGACAGGAGTTCGCGAACCGTTACCCGAAGATCGCCTCGCGGCTGCTGCTCGGCGCCGACGACTGCGAGGACCCGCATGCCGAACGCCTGATCGAGTCCTTCGCGTTCCTCAGCGCCCGGATCCACAAGAAGCTGGACGACGATTTCCCGGAGATTGTCGAGGCCTTCCTGGACGTGCTCTACCCCCACTACCTGCGCCCGACGCCGGCGCTGTCCATCGCGGAGTTCGACCCCGGCCGTGAGACGACGCTGTCCAGGCGCTATCACCTGCCGCGACACAGCATGCTGCACTCGCGGCCCGTCGAAGGCACCCCCTGCCAGTTCCGCACCTGCTACCCGGTCGATGTCTGGCCCATCGCCGTTACTGATGCCGCCCTCACCCGGCTCGAGCGATCCTCGTTCAACGCCCACGGCAACGAGCACGTCGCCCGGCTGACGCTCTCGCTTCAGGCACTGGGAAGCACCAACTTCGCCAGCCTCGGCATCGACCGGCTACGGTTCTTTCTCGACGGCGAGGGCGGCCTGATGCACCCCCTCTACGAGCTGCTGCTCAACAGCACCGCACAGGTGGCGGTACGATTCGTGGACGGCGGCCGCGAGCGGCAGGTGCGCCTGCCGGACGCCCCCCTGACCCCGGTGGGTTTCGCCGAGGACGAGGGGCTGATCGACTACTCGCCCCGCTCGTTTCTCGGCTACCGGCTACTGCACGAATACTTCCTGCTGCCCGAGAAGTTCCTGTTCTTCGACCTCAACGGCCTGGACCGGGCACTGCGGGAGCGACCCGCCACGCATGTCGAGATCGATTTCCTGTTCAGCGACTTCCATCAGCCCGAGCGCCTCGCGCGACTCGCCCAGAACATCGGCCGCAGCAACTTCCGCCTCGGCTGCACCCCCATCGTCAATCTCTTCCCCCAGCAGGCCGAACCCATCCGGCTGACGCACACGCGGCCGGAATACCCGGTCGTCCCCGACGTGCGCCATGCGAAGGCCACGGAGATCGTCTCCGTCGACCGGGTGACACGGATCGTGCGCACCACCGGCGAGGACCGCGTACGCCCCTGCCCGCCTTTCTTCGAGCCGGGCCACGTCGATGACGGCGAGGAGACGCCTTGCTACTGGCTGGCCCGGCGAGTCCCGGCCGCCTCCGGGGAAGGCACCGAGATGCGGCTGCGCCTGGTCGACCGCGAGCTGGGGATGCTGGAGGCGAGCAGTGACACCCTCAGCATGGCGCTCACCTGCAGCAATCGCGACCTCCCGCAGCTGATGCGTTTCGGCACGCCGGAAGGCGACTTTACCCTCGAAAGCGAGGAGATCGTCCGGCACATCCGCTGTCTGCGCAAGCCCACGACCAGCGTGCGCACACCGCTGGGCCGGGGCCTGGTCTGGCGGCTGGTCTCGCACCTGACGCTGAACCACACCTCGCTGGTCTCCCAGGGCCGGGAGGCGCTACTCGAGATGCTATCGCTCTACGACTACCGGGGCGCGTCTGCGGTGCGCAAGCAGATCAACGGGATCCTCTCCATCGACAGCCGGATCACGACCACGCGCATCGGCCATCCGCGCCCGAGCTTCGTGCGCGGCACCGCCATCACCCTGGAAATGGACGAGAGCCAGTTCACCGGCAGCGGCGTATTCCTGTTCGGGATGGTCCTGGACCGGTTCTTCGCCCAGTACTGCACACTCAACAGCTTCACCCAGCTCACGCTGCGTTCACGCCAGCGTGAAACGCGAGTCGCCGCATGGCCCCCGAGAACCGGCACACAGCCCCTGGTCTGATCGACCAGGCACGGGCGGAGCCCTGGCGTTTCGGCTTCTTCCAGCTCGTGCGCCTGCTGCGGCTGCATTACAGCCGCAGCGGACGCATCGACCCGGAGAACCGGCCCCACGACGATCCGCTTCGCTTCCGCTCGCTGCTCTCGCTGCGCTTCCCGCCCAGCGAGGTGAGTGAGCTGCGTTTCGAGGAGGGGCACGCACACGCGCCGGGCGGCGACGCCCTCACGGAGCTGCAGGTCACCTTCATGGGCCTCGTCGGTCCATCCGGGGTGCTGCCGCGCCCCTACACGGAGATGCTGATCAATCGCCACGTGGACAGTCGCGACGACGCCGCGCATGCGTTCTTCGACGTGTTCTCCCACCGGATGATCGCCCTGTTCTACCAGGCGTGGCAGAAATACCGGTTCCACATCGAGTACGAGCGCCGCGGCAGCAGCGACCTGGAGAGCGGCCTGCACCACCTCCAGGGGCTGACACCGACGACACTCCGGCAGCTCAACGACGGCGGACGCCCCGGGCGCATCGAGCGCGACCTGTTCAGCCACTTCGCCGGGCTCTGGAGCCAGCGCCCGCGCAACGGCCACAACCTGGAGGCGATCGTGGCGAACGCGACCGGCGCGCGCTGCCGGGTTACCCCGTTCTCCGGACGCTGGCTCACCCTGGACCCCGCCCAGTACACCCGGCTCGGCCAGCGCAACGCCCGCCTCGGCAAGAGCGCGGTGGCCGGCACCCGGGTACGGGACCATCAATCGCGGTTCACCGTCTCGCTGGGCCCGCTGGACGAGGACGGCTACCGCGCCCTGCTGCCGGGCACAGGGCGCCACGAGCGGCTGAAACGCATCATCCGGCTGTTCGCCGGCCCGGGGCTGGACTTCGAGATCGAACTGATTCTCGGCAGAGATCACCTCCCCCGCCCCCGACTCGGCCGCTCCGGCGGCCTGAGCCTGGGCTGGCTCGGCTGGCTCAAACGCAACGACGGCCCAGCCGCCGATCATGGCCGGGCGGTATTCGAAATCACCTATGACGGAGCATCGGTGTGAGTCTCAAATCCCTGTTCGACAAGCTCGACGACGCCTGCCGCAACGCCAGCGAGGGCGCGGCAGCCCTTTGCCTCTCGCAGCAGCAGCACGAAGTGGACATCGAGCACCTCCTGCTCAAGCTGCTGGAGACCGACAACGGCGAGATGCTGCGCATCCTCCGCCACTACGGCGCCGCCAGCGACCGCCTCGCCGGCGAGCTCGAGCGCACCATCGCGACGTTCAGAAGCGGCAACACCCGCACCCCCGTACTCTCGCCGCGCCTCACACGGCTGATCGAACGCGCCTGGGTCAGCGCCTCGATCGAGCACGGCGCCCGGCGCATTCACGGCGGCCACCTGCTGCTGGCCCTGCTGGCCGACGACGAGCTGCGGCGCATCGTCGCCAGCGGCGCCCGCGAGCTGGAGAAAATCAATGCCGACGACCTCAAGGCCCACCTCGACGAGCTCGTCGGTCCGGGACCCGCGCAGGCCACGGCGACACCCGACGACACCGCCGCGGACCACGGCCCCGCCCCGGCCGAGGGACACTGCCGCACCCTCGCCCTCGATCACTACACGGTAGACCTGACCGCCAGCGCCCGAGCCGGGCACATCGATCCGGTACTCGGCCGCGAGGCCGAGGTCCGCCAGATAGTGGACATCCTCACCCGGCGCCGCCAGAACAACCCGATCCTCACCGGCGAGGCCGGCGTCGGCAAGACCGCAGTGGTGGAGGGGCTGGCCCGGCGCATCGCCGACGGTGACGTCCCGCCCCCGCTCGCCGGCGTCCAGCTCCGCACCCTGGATCTCGGCCTGCTACAGGCCGGTGCCGGGGTCAAGGGGGAATTCGAGAAGCGGCTGAAGGACGTGATCGAGGAGGTCAGCAGGAGCGTGACGCCTATCGTCCTGTTCATCGACGAGGCCCACACGCTGATCGGCACCGGCGGCCAGGCAGGTCAGGGCGACGCCGCCAACCTGCTCAAACCGGCCCTAGCGCGGGGCGAGCTGCGCACCATCGCCGCCACCACCTGGGCGGAGTACAAGAAATACTTCGAGAAGGACGCCGCGCTTGCCCGGCGCTTCCAGGTCGTGCGCATCGAGGAGCCCGACGAGGCCACGGCCATCCACATGCTTCGCGGTCTGGCCGGGCAAATGCGCGCCCACCACGACGTGACCCTGCGCGACGAGGCCGTCACCCAGGCGGTCCGGCTCTCGCACCGCTACCTCAGTGGCCGGCAGCTTCCGGACAAGGCCGTCAGCGTGCTCGACACCGCCTGCGCCCGCGTTGCGCTGGCCCGGACCACCCTGCCGGGAGCCCTGGAGGATACCCGGCGGCGCATCGACAACCTGACCACGGAGATCGCGAGCCTCGAACGCGAGCGCCGCGAGGGGCACGACCACGACGACACCCTCGCCGCACTCGATGCCGCACTGAACACGGCCCGGGAGGAGGCCCGCGAGCTGGAGCGGCGCTGGACGGCGCAGCAGGCGGTCGTCGAACGCCTCGGCGCGCTGGAACGCGAGCTCGACGAGACCGGCGACGACGCCCGGGCCGACGACATCGCGAGGCGTATTGGCGAGACCCGGCGCGAGCTGGCGCAGGCCCAGGACGGGGAGGCGCTGGTGCACGGCCACGTCGACGGCAATGCCGTCGCGGAGGTGATCTCCGGGTGGACGGGCATCCCCCTGGGCAAGATGCTCGCCGACGAACTCACCACCGTGCGCCGCCTGCCGTCACTGCTCGGCGAACGCGTGCTCGGCCAGGACCACGCCCTGGAGGCCATCGGTCAGCGCATCGCGATCTCCCGCGCCGGCCTCGACGACCCGGCCAAGCCCGTCGGCGTGTTCCTGCTGCTCGGCCCCAGCGGTGTCGGCAAGACCGAGACCGCCCTGGCCCTCGCCGACACCCTCTACGGCGGCGAGCGCAACGTCATCACCATCAACATGTCCGAGTATCAGGAGGCCCACACCGTCTCCGGCCTGAAGGGCTCGCCGCCGGGCTACGTGGGCTATGGCGAGGGCGGCGTGCTGACCGAGGCGGTACGCCGCCGGCCCTACAGCGTGGTCCTGCTCGACGAGGTGGAGAAGGCCCACCCGGACGTCCTGGAGCTCTTCTTCCAGGTGTTCGACAAGGGGGTACTCGACGACGGCGAAGGCCGGGAGATCGATTTCCGCAACACGATCATCCTGCTGACCTCCAACGTCGGCACCGACGCCATCATGGAGCGCTGCCTCGGCCATGCCGCGCCGCCGGCCCCGGAGGCGATCGTCGCGGCACTGCGCGACACCCTCAACACCACCTTCAAACCGGCGTTCCTCGGCCGCCTGAGCATCGTCCCCTACTACCCGGTGCACGGCGAGATCCTCAGGCGAATCGTGACAATGAAGCTGGAGCGCATCCGCCAGCGCTTCCTTCACAACCATCGTGCCGGGCTGACGTTCTCCCCGGCGGTGGTCGAGGCCATCGCCGCCCGCAGCACCGACAGCGACAGCGGCGCCCGCAGCATCGACCACATCCTCGCCGGCACCCTCATGCCGGAGCTCGCCGCGCACGTGCTCGACCGCATGGCCGCGAACGACCCGGTGGAGCACCTGGAGGTGGATCTGGGTACAGGCGGGAACTTCATCTACCGGAGCCCGTCGGCCGACGAACCCGCGCTGGCGGTGTGAACCATACCCGCCCAGGGCCGCACGCGGTACCGCGGGCCCGGCGCGTATACCGGCCTCAGTTCAGGATGGGCGGCCAGGAAACGATGTGCTGGAAAGGGCCTGGCGAACACCCCAACGCGGACAACCGGGGCACCAAAAACATGCCATACCGCCCGGCCCCATCCCTCGACAAGGGTGTCGGGCGCGTTCCGGCACGAGTCACGCAGAGTCAGACCGTTCCCGCCGTAGGCCGGTTGCCCGAAGGCAGCCGACGATGGCCCGGAAGAGGACGGCGATTGCGGGGAGCCGTCAGCCCGCGGAAGCGGCCGGTACCGGCCGTTCGTGTGGATCGGGCACCGGGAGCGTGCGACACCCTCGCCCTGCCGACAAGCACCCTGCGGACGCCCGCCGCCCCGGGGCACACCGGGCGAGGCCACCGTGGTCGGTTGCCAGGAGCAACCAATCTATACCCGCCCTCGGCAACGGGCCCTAGGGGTTCACGCCGCCGGCCGCCGCCAGGGCCGACGCGAGCTCCGGCTCCAGGGCGTCCAGACGGGGCAGCAGCGCGGACTCGCCGGCGGCGAGCACCGGGATGAAGCGCTCGTCATCCACCCCGGCGTCACCCGGTGCCAGGGTATCCATGGTGACGCTCGCGATGCGCGGGATCCCCTGGGTGACGACACCATAGTGGCTAACGGGCAAGGTACCGGACAGGGCCTTGAGCACGAGCAACCGAGAACCGCCATGGGTCGCTGGCGTGTCGTCGTCCGGGCGCATGAGCGGGATTCGGCGGCCGCGCCAGTCGGCGAAGCCGGCGAGACGGTCATGTCCCCCTTCAGGGACCGCGGTCCCCGGATCCGTGACCTCGGCCACCACTGCGGCCGGCACCAGCCACTGGACGCCCCCGACGGGGACGACGAGACAGCGAATGCTCTGTGACTCCGCCATAAGTTCAGCCCGATCCCTCGTGTTCCAGTCCGACTGCCGGGACCGCCCCGGCGAGCCACTCCGTCAGCGCCGAGGCCAGCCCCTCCGGCGTCGCGCGCCCACGTACCCTCACCCTTGCGGCCGCGGCATCCGGCATGCTGGCGACGACTGCGCTGTCCACGCTCTGGGCCCACACCGAACCGCCGACGGCATCTATCGCCCGCGCGCCTTCGGCGCCGTCTTCTCCCATGCCCGTGAATACGATCATCGCCGTATCGGCGCCGAAGCGCACGGCGACCTCCGTCGCGACGTCATCGATGCAGGGCCGAAGCAGCACACGCGACGGCGGGGCTGCGTCGCCTGCCTCCGTCAGCCGCCCTGACTGGTCGAGCACGAACGCGCGATCCACCGGGCAGACCCATGCCCGGCCCGCCGTAAGCGCGTCGCCGGGCCGGGCCTCGGCAACGGGAAAACCGGCCACCCGGCCAAGCTGGCGGGCGAGCTCGGTGGTGAACCCCCCACCGATATGCTGGGCGACCACCAGGGTCGCCGGCGGTGGCCCCTGTAGTGCGGCGAAGAACCGCCGCAACGCCGGCGGTCCGCCGCTGGAGGCCGCCAGCACGACCACCGGTGCCGGTCCCTGCTGCGGCGCCGCGGCCGGGTGCATATAGCCACGCACCTTCACCGCGATCCGCCCGAGCTCGCGCTCGTCCAGGCGCGATGCGTCAGCGAACACGATGCCACCCGCCCACGCCGCGAGCAGGGCATCCAGCACCGGGGCAGGTTCGTCACCGACATGGGCCAGGTCCACCACCAGGCAGCCGACCCCATCGAGCCCAATGCCGCCGGCCGCCGTGTCGAGGCCGACGCCGTAGACCGGAGCCAGCCCCCGGGCCTCGAGACCGCGGCACAGGCACCGGCGGCGCTCGCCGACGGCAATCACGCCGATCGCTGCGTCACACGGGGGCACGCCCGGTCTCCAGCAGCTCCTGGAGCGCCTCGAGCAGTTCCGTCTCCTGATAGGGCTTGCCCAGGTAGCGATCAACGCCGGTGTCCATGGCACGCTGGCGGTGTTTCTCGCCGGTGCGGGAGGTGATCATGATGATCGGTGTCTCCCGCGTTTCGGGCTGGTTGCGCATGTGCGCAGCGAACTCGTAGCCGTCCATACGCGGCATCTCGATGTCCAGCAGCACCGCGTCCGGCGTCTGCTCCTGCAGCCGGGCGACGGCATCCAGACCGTCCTTGGCGGTTATCACCTCCATACCGTTGCGCTCGAGCAGCCTCGTGGCGACCTTGCGCATGGTAATCGAGTCATCAACCACCATGACCAGCGCCCGCTCGCGACGGGGTGCGGGTGCGGAGCGCTGGGTCTCGCCCTCCAGGAACCGGCCGCGGTAGCGCATCAGCGCACCGACATCGAGGATCAGCACCACGCGTCCGTCGGCAAGTATGGTCGCACCGAAGATGCCCGGGATGGTGCTCACCTGCGGTCCCGGGGATTTGACCACGATGTCGCGACTACCGAGCAGGGTGTCCACCTGCAGCGCCACGGCGTGCTCGCCGGCACGCACCAGCACCAGCGGGGCTAGCGCACGGCCCTCATCGGGTACGCCGGTGCCGGCGCCGAGCAGCCCCCCGAGACTCACCACCTCGTATTGGGCGCCGGCGTACTCGTAGTAAACGGGCTCGTCGCTCGCGAGGGCACCGGCGAGGAAGGAGCGCTCGGCACGAACCACGCCGACGATGCTCGACAGCGGGATGGCGTATGTCTCATCACCAACCTGGCAGAGCAGCCCCTGGTTGAGCGCCAGCGTGAACGGCAGGCGTACGGTGAAGCGGGTACCCTCGCCCTCGCGCGAGTCGATCTCCAGGCTCCCACCGAGCTGGCGGATCTCCGCGTTGGCGACATCCAGCCCGACACCGCGGCCGGCCACCTGGGTGACCCGCGAGGCGGTGCTGAAGCCCGGCTCCAGCACGAACTGCATGATCTCCCGCTGGGTCAGCGCGGCGCCCTCGGTCATAAGGCCCTTCTCGACGGCCCGGCGGGAGATCGCCTCCAGATTCATGCCACCACCGTCGTCGCCGAGCCACAGCACCACGTCCGCGCCCTCGCGGGCGACCTCGATGGTGATCGTCCCGGCCTCGGGCTTGCCCTCCCGGCGGCGCTGCTCCGGCGGCTCGATGCCATGGGCCACCGCGTTGCGCAGCATGTGCTCCAGCGGCGGGACCATACGCTCGAGCACGCTCCGGTCCATCTCGCCCTCACCGCCACGGACCTGCAGCTCCACCTGGCGACCGAGCTCCCGGCCTGCCTGACGCACGATCCGCCGTAGCCGGGGCACGAGGTTGACGAACGGCACCATGCGCGTGCGCATCAGCCCGTCCTGGAGCTCGGTGTTCACCCGGGACTGCTGAAGCAGCAGGGTCTCGCTCTCGCGGCTGAGGGTCTGCAGCGTGGTCTGGATGCTGGAGAGGTCGTTGACGCTCTCGGACAGGGCCCGGGAGAGCTCCTGCATGCGGCTGAAGCGGTCCAGCTCCAGCGGATCGAAATCGGCTCCGCCGTCGTTCGCGGTCTCACCGGGGGCCTCCGGTCCGCCCGCCTCCGGCGGGGCCTCGCTGTCGCCCGTGGGCTGCGCGGGACCGGCATCGCGTTCGAAGCCGAAGCGGATGTGGCTCTCGGTCTCTATCTCCAGCGAGCGCAGCTGCTCGCGCAGCCGGGTGACGGTCTGCTCCAGCTCCTGGAGGTTGAAATTCACCGCACCGGCCTGCTGGTCCAGCCGCGCCCGATAGATATTCACCTCGCCGGCATGGTTGACCAGCTCGTCGAGCACCTCGGCGCTCACGCGGACGACGTCGCTGCGCGTCGCCGGTGCCGCGGCGGGGCGCTGCGGGGCCTCGGCGGGGGCCGTTCCGGACTCCGCGGCTGGCACGGCCTCACCGCTCTCGCCGGCCAAGGAGTCCGACTCGTCCCCGCCCTCGGCGCTGTCGCCCCGGTAGCCGGCGATCTGCTCACGGACCACCGTGGCATCCTCGGGCGTCTGCCCGGCGGCGACGGCGTCGCGCTGGGCGAGCAACGTCTCAAGGCCGGTCTCGAGCAGGTCCTGGTGCGCGTCGTCAGGCTCCTCGCCCGCCGAGCGCACCAGCGTCTCCAGGTCGTGGGCGAGATCGGCGACGGCGGTCATGCCCGTGGTCCGGGCACCGCCCTTGAGGGTGTGCAGGGCCCGCGCCAGTGCCTGACGATGCTCGGCCGAGGCCGGCTCCGCCCGCCATGCCGCGGCGGTGCGTTCCAGGGCGTCGAGCAGCTCCGCCGCCTCCTCCAGGAAGATATCCCGGAGCTCTGTAGCGTCATCGTCACCGGCATCCGCCGGGGTCGCCCCCGCAGCACCGGGGGAGCGCAAGCGCTCGACAAGGTCCGGGTCGGGCTGCGGCTGTTCGCCATGGCCGGCCCGGTCGACCAGGTCGTCGAGCTCGTCGACGGCACTGCGCAGCAGACCGAGGAAACGATCGTCGGCCGGGATATTCCCGGCGGCGGCGGCGCTGGCCAGCGTCTCCGTCGCATGGCAGAGGTCGCCGATGGCCCTGAATCCGGCCAGCCGGGCACCGCCCTTGAGGGTGTGGAGTGTACGCTGCACCGAGTGCAGCCGTGCCGGCGGGTCGGCGGCGTCGTTCCAGCCCCCCAGGGCCGCCTCCAGCTCGGCAAGCAGGTCCGCGGCCTCGTCGAGGAAGATACCGACCAGCTCCGGATCCAGCTCGTCGGCCGCCGGCGGTGTCTCCTCCGCGCTCTCCGCGCTCTCCGCGCTCTCCGAGACCTCCGAGACCTCCGAGACCTCCGGGACCTCCGGGACCTCCGGGACCTCGGGGACCTCGGGCACGTCGGGGGCATCAGTAATCGGCGGGAGGGTATCGGTGCCCGCGACCGGCGGCGTCACCGCCTCCTCGTGACCCCGCGGCATCGCCGCACCCCATGGCTCGGGGCGCGCGGCGGGATATGCAGGCGCCGCGTCGGCATCCGTGGGCATGGCGGTGCCCCGGGGTTCGGGCCGGGCCACCGGGAACGGCATGGAGACCACCCGGGCGCGATCGCTGATCTCCTCCAGCGACGGTCCGTCCCCGGTATCGCGTCCCCGCTCGGCGATCTCGTCGATCAGCCCGCCCGCCTCCGGCGGGACCTCCCCTTCGCCGAGGCTCACCAGGACCTCGCGGATGGTCGTCACACCGCGTCGCAGCAGGTTGCGGTCGTCATCATCCAGAGAGCGGTGCTCACCGAGACGCGAACGGACGAGGTTTTCCAGGGCCCGGCCGATGTTGGCGATGTCGTCGACACCCGCCATCCGGGCCGACCCGGTCAGGGTATGGACCGTGCGCACCAGGGCCTCCGTCGGCCGCGCCGCCGCGGACGAATCGGCCGCCGAGGCGACCTCCGAGAGGTGCTCATCGGTCTCTTTGCGGAAGATTTCGTAGAGGGTCGGATCGATGGCAGGCGCCGCGGACCTCTCTGCGCCCTCCCCATCGGCTTCGCCCGTGGGCTCTGTGGCCTCTTCGACGGATTCGGGGACCGCCTCCGCCGGAGACTCCGGCACCGCCGCGGCGTCCCGCCCCTCCACAAGGGCTTCCGCCCGGGCCATGAGCGCGCGGGCCTCGTCGAAGGGGCCATCGCCCTCCTGGGCCGTGGCCTCGGCAATCCCCGGGACGAGACCGATGGCCTGGTCGACCACATCGAATACGGGCGACGTGGCGTCACGGCTGCCGTCGAGAATACGGTTGAGAAGGTTCTCCACCGACCACGCCAGCTCGCCGAGGAGCAACGCACCGGCCAGGCGACCACTGCCCTTGAGGGTATGGAACATCCGCCGCGTCGTCAGGAGTGAGTCGCGGTCGTCCGGATTGCCGCGCCAGGCCGGGAAGCACTCGTTGAGCGTCTCCAGGACCTCCCCGACCTCCTCCATGAAGATCTCCAGGATCTCTGGATCCGGCTCCGCGGCACGCACGGGAACGTCATGGTCGACGCGCCCCCGCTTGCTCGCGAAATCGATCGCGGGGGCGCTCTGCGCCGCGGCCTGATCCCCGCCGGCACCGGCATTCGCGGCCCCCTCGGCGTCCGTTTCCAGCGAGGAATCGAGTTCCGGCGGCGGCTCCGCCGGCGCCGACACCTCCGCCGGCGTGTCCGCGGACACGCCCTCGAACACGGCGTCTCCGAGATCGAGGAGGGGCTGTTCATCCGCGGGCGGCGCAGCACCGTCCGCACCAGCGTCCTCTTCCGGCGCCGTATCCCCGCCCTCCACCGGCCCGTCAGGCTCTTCGGCCACGGCATAGATCGGCACCAGTCGCTCGAGCACCGACGCCGCCATGTCCAGGATCGGCTCGACCTCGTGTCGCCCCTCGCTCACCGCTTCCAGATAGTACTCGAGACTGGTTATGGCGTCGGCCATGTCATCCAGGGTGGTGTCGTCCACCGGTCCCGGCGTCCGGAGAACGCCGGCGGTGACCCGCGCGGCGTCCCCGACGAGCTCACTGAACCGGGACATCGACAGAAACCGGCCGACGCCCTGCAGGGAATGGAAGCTGGCGGCGAGGGACGCCTCCGCCTCCTCACCCTGGCCGGCCTCGAGGTCGCGGACGATGGCCTCGCGGATCCGGGCCATCTCACGCCTGGCCTCTTCGAGGGCCTGATCATGGACGGACTCGTACTCCGCCTGGAAACCGCTCGCCTCGCCGGGCTCGGCGTCGTCGGCATGCCCCTCGGCGAAATGGCGCAGGGCGGCCTCGACCGACAGCAGGGCCTCGGCGACCGCCATAATGCCCTCGTCGTCCGGGTCGCCGTTCACCAGCGTTTCCGCATGCTCGGCGAGGGCACGGCGCTGGCTCTCCAGCCCGAGCACACCGAGGGTATCGCTCACCCGGTGCATGCCGTCGGCCGCCTCGCGCAGACGCTCGCTGTCGGCGTCGCCGGCGCGCACGTGCAGGTCGAGGCTATCCTTGACGGCGGCGACGTCCTCCCGGAGCACGCCGGCAACGGTGCGCAGGGCATCGAGATCCGCACCTTCGCCGCCCTCGGACTGCAGCCGGGCGATGCGCCGTCGCAGTCCGTCCAGGTCGTAGACCTGCTGCACGGCGCGGACCCGCCTGCCGGGACTGTCGACGCCGGCGAGGACATAGAGCATATCCCGCAGCAGATCGGGACGCGGCTCGGCACCCGCGCCAAGATCGGCGAGGCGCTTGAGTTCGCGCTCCAGGCGCGGCAGCAGGCCGCGGACCTGAGCGTCGTTGCCGTCCACACTGCCCGTGCGCAGGGCCTCGATGAGGGCACACCCGACCCACCACGGGGCCGCCCGACGCGCGTCGGGCGCCGCCTCGTCCATGCCGGACAGGGCACGGGCCATGCGCTTCAACCCGTCCTCGGCATCACCGCGCAGCCACGCTATCAGTCCGCGCTGGAAGAACGCACGGGCCCTTGGTGCGAGCTCCACGCGCCGGTCCCCGCTGTCCCGCGGCGGGCCGTCCTCCCGGGCATCCACCGCACCGAAATCGGGTGTGAACAGGATGGCCTCGGTGACCTCGGTCCGGCCATGGGCACCGCGCAGCTCGTTGATGATCGACAGCAGCGGGAAACGGGTCTCGGCACCGCTGACCGTGAGACGCTCGAGATAGCGCCGAAGCTGGAGGATCGCCCCCATAAGCGCCTCACGGGCCGGCCCGGCGTCGGCCACGTCGCCGGTGAGCAGGTCGCCCGCCAGCGTCTCCATCTCCTCCGCGCACAGCGCTGCGTCGTTGAGCTCGAGCATCCGGAGGATGCCCAGCACCTGGTGAAGATGGGTGGCGCAGAATTGCAGCCGGGTCTCGTCGCCGCCGTGCTCCGCGTACTCCTCCAGCGCTTCCGCGGCCTGCTGCAGCGTGGCGTCGAGCTCACCGCTCACCCAGCCGAGCACGCTGTAGTCCATGCCTGTCTCCCGGCCCATCAAGAGGCCTCCTTGCTGAAGGCGAGCACGTCCTCACCACCGACACGATGCAGCCCCGCCAGCGACGCCGGCAGGAACTCGCCGCCGCCGAGGATCATCAGGCCGCCGGGTCGCAGCCAGTCGGCGAGGCGCCGCACCAGCCGCTCACGCTGCCGGCGGGCGAAGTAGATCAGCACATTCTGACAGTAGACGACATCCAGCGGCGGCAGTGTCACCGGATCGTCGGTCAGCAGATTCATCTGGACGAAGCAGACCCGGCGGCGGATACGCTCGGCAATACGCCAGCGTGCCTCGCCGACCGGCTCGACCCCGTTGTCACGCAGAGACCGGGGCAACCGCGAGAGCCGCATGGCCGGGTATTCGCCCCGGCGGGCCACCGCCAGGGCGCCCAGACTGATGTCCGTGCCCGTAACCGCGTAACCGCGGCCACCACCGAATGCCTCCTCCAGCACGAGCGCGAGGGTGTAGGCCTCCTCACCGGTGGCACAGCCAGCGCTCAGCACCTGAAGCGCCCGCGAGCCCCCGGGGGCCTCGTCGCGGCAATACCGGCGAAAAAGCCCCAACCCCTGCGGGTCCCGGTAGAAACGCGTTTCCTGGACCGTGAGCAGGTCCACCAGCGCGCTCCATTCCACCGCCGCCCCCGGCCCCCGGGTCAGCCAGCGATAGTAATCCTCCGGATCATCGACCCCAGTGGCACGCATGCGGCGGGCGAGCCCCGTGGCGAGGAAGCTGTGTCGCTCGCGCGGGATCTCCACACCGGTGCGCTCGCGAATCAGCATCGCCCACCGGTCGAAGACGTCTTCCTCCATACGCGGCACGCCCCCGGCGACGGACATGCCGCCGGGGGAAAGCTCAACGCTTGGCGCTCGCGCGGCACTCACCCGGCGCCCCCTACTGCGTGCGCTTCTCTTCGGGCAGCTTGAAGCCGGCCACCGACTCGCGCAGCTCGTTGGCGAGGTCGGCCAGGTTGCCGATGGAGGTCGCCGTCTCGTTGGTACCCGCCGAGGTCTGCGAAGTGATCTCCTGGATGACGTTCATGGTGTCCGAGACGTTGGCGGCAGCATGGGCCTGCTGGCGCGAGGCCTCGGAGATGCTCTGGATCAGGCCGGCGAGCTGCTCGGAGACGTTCTCGATCTCGCGCAGCGCGGCACCGGCCTCCTCGGCCTGGCGGGCGCCCGCCACCACGCCGGCGGTGCTCTGCTCCATGGTGATAACCGCCTCGTTGGTTTCGGTCTGGGTCGTCTTGACCAGCGCCTCGATCTGCGTGGTGGCATTACAGGAAGGCTCGGCGAGGCGGTGGTCATCGTCGGGGACCACCGCGAAGCGCCGGGCGGACGCGCCGGCCAGGGCCGCGTGGATGGAGGGATTGTGGGCGGGGAGGTTGG
>NZ_JBHFPQ010000007.1:0-4466 GCF_041949875.1 Arhodomonas sp. KWT2 | reverse complement strand
CCCCGCGGCGGGTGCCCCCCCCCCCCCCTGCCGGTTGGTGGGCCCCCCCCGGCAACCACACACCCCCCCCCGCCCCCCCCCGCACCCACGGGCGCCGCCTTCGCCGCCCCCCCCCTACCGCTGCCTCGGTGACGCTTGGTCAACGGCTCTCGTCTGTATACGGCCGCAGGCCGTGTGCGGCATCCCGGGGGCGGCCGGACCGGGCGGACGTGCCGCCGGGGACCGTGATCGCCGTTGCCCCAGCTTCCCCGAGGCTGGGTTCGGTCGGCTGCTCTTAGGCCGCCGAGGTTGCTCGCGGTGGGCGCGGGGTTGGGGTGTTGGCTGCCGGGAGCAGCCAACCTACCGGCACTGTTGGGACGTCGCACACGGCCTTCGGCCGTGCACGACCTACCCGTTCCGGGAGGCCGTAGCTGGGCGGTAGGTCGGCTGCGCGCAGGCAGCCCACCGTGCGCCCCGGGGGTTTTGCTACGACAAAACTGGGCTGGTTGTTTGGTTCCACCTGCCCCCCACCACCCCCCCCCGCCCCCCCCCGCTAGCAAGGTGGGCTGACTGCGCGCCCCCCCCCTACAGCCCAGCTACGGCCTCCCGGAACGGGTAGGTCCTGCACGGCCAAAGGCCGTGTGCGACGTCCCAACAGTTCCCGTAGGCTGGCTGCTCCCGGCAGCCAACATCCGCGGCCGGCACCCGCCGCGAGCAACGTCGGCTGCCTTCGAGCAGCCGACCTACAGCCCGGCTACGGCCTCCCGGAACGGGTAGGTCGTGCACGGCCAAAGGCCGTGTGCGACGTCCCAACAGTTCCGGTAGGTTGGCTGCTCCTGGCAGCCAACACCCCAACCCGGCGCCCACCGCGAGCAACGTCGGCTGCCTTCGAGCAGCCGACCTACCGCTGCCTCGGTGACGCTTGGTCAACGGCTCTCGTCTGTATACGGCCGCAGGCCGTGTGCGGCATCCCGGGGGCGGCCGGACCTGGCACGCTGTCGTACCGCCTCCGGTAGGTTCGCTGCTCCCGGCAGCCAACATCACCATGCCGAGGCATTGGAGCGGGGAATGTCGGCTGCCAGGCGCAGCACCCGTAGGTCGTGCGCCGAAGGCGTGCGACATAGACCTACGGAAGATGGGGTATCGTCCGGCACAGGTCAGGCGCGCGACGTCTCGGGCGGTGGCGGGGGATGTCGCACACGGCCTTTGGCCGTGCACGACCTACCGGAGGTCGGCGACGGTGGGCGGGTTGACTGCCCTCGCCCGGCGCGGGATCAGGCCCGGATGTACGCCCAGCCCTCGGCCTGGAGTTCCGCCAGGGTGACCACAGCGGCGTCGACCTCTGCCACGCCGGCGGTGTTTTCCAGCCCCTGGGCCGCCAGGGAGTTGCGGCACAGGCGCAGGTGGTTATCCATCGCATCCGGGGTCGCCAGGGCCGTGGCCACGGCGGCGCCGTTGGCGATGATGCGTACCTCGGCGTCCCGACGGGCGCTGAGCAGGTTGGCGGCGTTGCGCCGGGCCCGTGCCAGGGCCTCGGGTGTGGGGGCGTGCAGCAGCACGCGCAGGGGGGCACTCATGCAATCATCTCCTCGACACGCTGCACCAGGGCGGAGAACGCCGGGTGGTCACGGCGCCCGTCCAGGGGCAACCCTACCTCCACCGTATCGATCACCCCGGCGGGATGCCCGGTGTCCTGGCCGCCCAGTACCATCACGCGGTCCGCCAGTGACACCGCCTCTTCGATATCGTGCGTGACGAAGACGATGGCGGCCTCGGTGCGCCGGCGCAGCTTGACGAGCTCCTGCTGCAGGCGCCGCCGGGTGATCGCGTCCAGGGCCGAGAAGGGCTCGTCCATGAACAGGACCTGCGGCCGGACCGCGAGGGCCCGGGCGATGCCCACCCGCTGCTGCTGGCCGCCGGAGAGCGTGTGCGGCCACCGCCCGGCGTACTCCTCCAGCCCCACCAGGGCCAGCGGCTCCATGGCGCGGCGCCGGCGCTCCGCCCGGGAGAGCCCGAGCCCTTCCAGGCCCAGCTCGACGTTGGCGCGCACGCGCCGCCAGGGGAAAAGCCGCGGCGCCTGGAAGACCATCGACCACGCGCGGGAAGCGTCCGCACGACGCGCGGGGATGCTCACCTCGCCGTCGTGGGGGGCGATCAGCCCGGTGAGGGCGCGCAGCAGGGTCGACTTGCCTACCCCGGAGGTGCCGACCACCGCCGTGAACTCCTGGGGGTGGAGGGTCAGGTCCACGTCAGTGAGCACGGTGGTGTGACCGAACCCCAGACTCAGGTTCCGTGCGTTGAGCACGGGTGCGCTCGCGCTCGTCACCGCGCTCATGGCTGCCACCTCAGCATCCGGCGCTGGACCAGCATGAACACGAAGTCGAGCAGCGCGTAAAGGGCGGCGATGGTGAGCATGTAGACCACCACGATATCCGTCGCCAGCAGGCTGGAGGCCTCCATCATCCGCTGGCCGATGCCCGGGATGCCGAACAGCTCGGCGGCCACCACGGTCATCCAGCCCTGGCCGAGGCCGGCACGCAGGCCGCCGAGAATGCCGGGCGACGCCGCGGGCAGGTTGACCTTGGCGAGCCGGGGCAGGAAGCCGTGCTGCCCGAAGGCCCGAGCCACCTCGTCATAGCCGGGGTCGACGGAGCGCACGGCGCTGTAGCTGGCGAAGTAGTTGATCCAGAAGACCCCGATACTGATGATGAACGCCGCCGCCGTCGGGGTGACGCCGAACCAGATGATGGCGAAGGGGATCCAGGCCAGCGGCGGAATCGGGCGCAGCAGCCGCGCCAGCCAGGCGTGGGCGGCGTCGAAGCGCGGCAGCAGCGCCGCCGACACGCCCACGAGGATGCCCAGCACGGACCCCACCAGCAGGCCGACGCTGTAATGCGCGAGGCTGGAGCCCACGACCTCGAACCAGATGCCGTCGGAGAGCTCGAGCCACAGCACACCGGGGATCGCCGAGGGCAGCGGCACGAGGGTGCCGGGCAGCAGCCCGCTGCGCAGCGTCAGCTCCCACAGCGCCAGGAACACGCCCACCCCGAGGGCGCTGTAGAGAACGCGTCGCGGGCGGGACAACGTGGTCATTCCTCGCCGGCCGACTGCGCGCTGACCGTGTCGTACACGCTGGTGTCGAAGAGCGCATCCAGGTCCACGGGCTTGCGCAGGCTGCCCTGCTCCATCTGGAAGTCACGCATGCGCCGGGTGCCCTCGCGGATGGCGTGCGGGTCGGCGAGGTAGTTCGACGACGGCGAGGCGAGCGCCTTCTCCACCGTGTCCAGACCGATGAGCCGGCGGCCGACGAACTCGCGGACATAGGGCGCGGCCTGTTCCGTATCCTCCTCGAGCATGCCGGTCGCACGCAGGTGCAACGCCATGAGCTCGCGCACCGCCTCGGGGTGCGCCTTCAGCGTCTCCTCGCGGACGGCGAGCACGGCCCCGGGCTGGCCGGGCAGCATCTCGTCGGCCCGGGCCACGACCCGGGCACCGTCGGCGCGCTCCTGCACGGTGGTCAGGATCGGCTCGAGAATCGAGGCCGCGTCCACGGCGCCGGCCAGCAGCGCCTGCTGGACCCGGTCCGCGCCCATGGCCACGATATCCACCGCATCCACGCCGACGCCGAGCCGCTTCGTCAGCCAGTAGCGCAGCACGGTGTCGGGCACCGAGCCCTGGGGAAACGTCGCGATCTTGGGCTTGTGGCCCTGCGTCTCGGTGAAGCGGGCGATGGCCTCCGCCGGGTCATTGGCCTCGAACAGCGAGGCGAACTCACCACGGGCCACCAGGCCGATCTGCTCGCGGATACTCGCGGCCAGGACCTTGATCGGCACGCCGTTGGCGCGCGAGACCATGGCCGGCCCGATGCCGAAGTACATGACGTCCAGCTCGCCAGAGGCCAGCGCCTGGACCATGGCCGGACCACTGGAGAAGCGGGTCAGCTCCAGGTCGAGCCCGGCGTCGTCGGTCCAGCCCGCCCCTTCCATCACGAACAGCTGCGCCACGGGCAGGATCGGCATGTAACCGACCTCCAGGCGCGTGGTGTCCTGGGCCTGGGCAGCGCTGCCGAGACTCAGCAGACCGGCAATCAGCACGGCAAGCAGACGGGCACGTGACATCGAATGCCTCCGGGAATGGGTTATAACGTGCCAGTCTAACGATTAATTTCTTATAACTTAACACGCGTTTTGAAACACTTGGTTATTACGATGTTCCTGTCTGGAAGAAGGCACACGGCACGTCGCGGCGGGCATCGGGGGAGCTGCCGGCTGCCAGGAGCGGTACGTGTAGGTCGGCGGGGCCGGGGGGCCCCCCACCGCCGGCCGTGGGAGGGGGCCGGGGGGTGTGGGGCGCCCGGCGGCGGCGCCCCCCCCGGGCGGCCCAGCCGGCGGTGCCTCACCAGCCCCGGCCCCGGGGGACAACGGGCACATACGGGGTAACAGGTGGGGCGCGCCAGGCAGTCGAAGCTGCCGGCCCCCCAGGGGCGG
>NZ_JBHFPQ010000015.1:0-8331 GCF_041949875.1 Arhodomonas sp. KWT2 | reverse complement strand
GGATCGGGGTCGGGGCTGGTGTCCGGCCCCGACCGCGCCTCACTCGGGGATCTGCGACTGCTGGTAGTTCTGCTCGCCCACCCGGTCGACGAGGTCCAGCTGGGTTTCGAGCCAGTCGATGTGCTCCTCCTCGTCGTCGAGGATGCGGCGGAACAGGTCACGGCTGACGTAATCCTGCACGGACTCGCAATAGGCGATGGCCTCGCGCAGCAGCGGGCAGGCCGTCTGCTCCGCGCGCAGATCGCACTCGAGGATCTCACGCACCGTCTCGCCGATCATCAGCCGACCGAGGTCCTGGAGGTTCGGAAGCCCCTCGAGGAAGAGGATGCGCTTGATCAGCTCGTCGGCATGGCGCATCTCGTCGATGGATTCCTGGTACTCCTTCTCGCCCAGGCGGGCCAGCCCCCAGTCCTGGAGCATGCGGGCGTGGAGGAAATACTGGTTGATGGCCGTGAGCTCGTTGGTGAGCGCACGGTTGAGGAAATCGATGACCTTCGTGTCGCCTTTCATTGTGCTGCCTCTGTGCCCGTGTTGGTGGCATGGATGCACAGAGTCTAGCGCATGAAGGGGCCCCTTTAGCCAGCCGGGGCGGGAACGGCAGTGTTCACGCGGCGCTAGGCGACGGCGGGCGTAGCGGCAGGGAAGCCGAGTGCAGGCGCGTTCTCGTCGGGGGCCGTCCGTTCGGCGAGCATCGCCCGCGCAGCGGGACCGCACTTGCCGCAGCAGCTGCAGACCCCGAGCTCGCGGCGCAGCTCCCGCATGGTCCGGGCGCCGGCATCGATGGCGGCGTTGACTTCTCGGTCACTCACGGCGCGGCAGACACAGACGTACATGGCGCACTCACATCCGGTATTGATGGAGATACGCTACGACTTTCACACCCGATTAGTCAAACACGAATTATTATTATTTGTGACCTTCATCACCGGACTTACTTGCCCGCCCGCGTGAGGCTGCCCAGGCCCTTGGCCTCCAGGGCCCCCCGCACCAGCGCGCGGACCTCTTCCGGATACTCCAGCGCCAGGGCCTCGTCGAGCAGCGAGCGGGCCTCGGCATGGGGGAAGCTGCGGATCACCCACTTCACGCGCAGCAGGCCTACGCTGCTCATCGACAGGCCGCTCAGGCCCATGGCGAAGAGCAGCAGCGCCGTCGCCGGATTCCCGGCCATACCGCCGCAGACGCTCACCGGCACCCCCGCGACCCGGCCAACCTGGGCGACGTCGTTCACCGCACGGAGCACCGCCGGGTGTAGCTCGTCGTAGAGGTTCGCGACCCGTGGATTGTTGCGGTCCACCGCGAGCAGGTACTGGGCGAGGTCGTTGGAACCGATGGACAGGAAATCCAGACGCCGGGCCAGGCTCGCCGCCTGGTAGACCGCTGCCGGCACCTCCACCATCGCGCCGAGGCGCGGGCGCACCACATCCACCCCTTCCTCGGCGAGCTCGCGCTGGGCTCGCTCCACCAGGGCCACCGACTGCTCCACCTCCTCGATCCGCGAGACCATCGGGAACATGATCTGCAGGTTGCTGAGCCCCTCCGAGGCCCGGAGCATCGCGCGGATCTGGGTCAGAAAGATCTCGGGGTGATCCAGCGTCACACGCACGCCGCGCCAGCCGAGGAACGGGTTGTCGTCGTCGATGCGGAAATACGGCAGCATCTTGTCGCCACCGATATCCAGCGTGCGCAACGTAACCGGCAGCGGCGAGAAGGTGGTGAGGACCTCCCGGTACAGCCGTGACTGCTCCTCCTCGCTGGGAAATCGCTCGCGCACCATGAACGGGAACTCCGTGCGGTGCAGGCCGACGCCGTCGCAGCCGACCTCGCGGGAGGACGCGAGGTCCGAGATGAGCCCCGTGTTGATGTAGAGGTTAATGCGCTCGCCGTCGGGGCTCTCCGCCGGCAGCGCCTGCAAGGCCTTGAGGTCCTCGCCGAGCTGGCGCTCCTCGCGCTGCAGGCGCCGATACTCGCGCATCACCCCACGCGTGGGCTGGACATAGAGCCGGCCACGGTAGCCGTCGACGATGAGTTCACGGCCGTCGACGACACTCGGGCGCAGGTCGCTGACGCCCATTACCGCCGGCACGCCCAGCGCCCGCGCCAGGATCGCGACGTGGGAGTTCGCCGAGCCGGTGGCCGAGACCACGCCCACAAGGCGCTCCCGGGGGATCTCGGCGAGCTGCGAGGCGTTCACCTCGTGCCCCACCAGCACCACCCGCTTCGGCAGCGGCCGGGCCCGGCGCTCGCCGGCGCCGAGCCGGGCGATCAGCCGCCGGCCTATGTCGCGAATGTCACTGGCGCGCTCGCGCAGGTAGCCGTCCTCCATGTCCTCGAAGTGACGGACCTGTTCGACAATGACGTCGCGCACCGCCCCGGCCGCCCACACGCCCTCGCGGATGCGCGCTTCCACGGAGCCGGACAGGCTCTCACCGTCGAGCAGCCGCACGTAGACCTCGAAGAGCCGGCGCTCCTCCTCCGCGACCATGCCCTCGAGGCGGGCGTGGAGGTCCTCAAGGTCGGCGCGCACCGCGGCAACGGCCGCACGAAACGCCTCGATCTCGGCCTCCGGGTCGTCGGCGGTGATCTCCGGGACCGCATCGAAATCCGTCGCCGAATACAGCGTGTAGGCATGGCCAATGCCGACACCGGTGGCGCCGGCGACACCGGCCAGCGGCCGGTTGCGCGCCAGGCCGCGGCGCTTGACCAGCTCGCGCAGCCCGCCGCTGGCCCGGGCGTGGGCGATAACGCCGGAAAGCTGGGCGGCCATGGTGACCAGGAAAGCCACCTTCTCGTCGTCGAAGCGCTGGCGCTGCTGGCCCTGCACCACCATCACGCCGAGGAGCTGGCGGTAGTGGATGATGGGCACGCCGAGGAAGGAGTGGAAGTGCTCCTCCCCGGTCTCGGGGAAGAAGCGGAAGCGCGGATGCTGATCCGCGTCCTGGAGATTGATCGGCTCCTCGCGTTCGGCGACCAGGCCGACCAGGCCCTCGTCGAAACGTAGCCGGACCCGGCCCACCGCATCCACGCGCAGGCCGCGGGTGGCCATCAGCGTGAGGGTTTCCTGATCCTCACCGACCAGATAGATGGAGGCCACGTCAACCGCCAGGGCATCCGCCACCCGATCAACGATGATGTTCAGCGCCTGGCCGAGATCGCCGGCGCCATTGACCTCCTGAACGATGCGATGAAGGGTCTCGAGCATCAGTCGCGCCGCCCCTGTCCATTGCCGCGCGGCGGCGGCCGCTGCGGCGGCCCGTCCGGGAAGATCAGAGGCGCAAGCTCCGTGAGCGCACGGTCATAGACACGGCGCTTGAAGAAGACCACCCGCTGCACGGGCTCCCAGTAATCCACCCAGCGCCAGTCGTCGAACTCCGGCTGGGCGCTCTGGTCGAGGCACACGGTACCCTCATCGCAGGCGAGGCGCAGCATGAACCACACCTGCTTCTGGCCGATACACAGCGGCCGCTGGCGACGGCGTACCAGGTGGCGCGGCAGACGGTAGCGCAGCCACCCCTCGGTGCAGCCGAGCACCTCCACATGGGAGGACTCCAGTCCCACCTCCTCGCGCAGCTCCCGGAAGAGGGCCTGCTGCGGCGACTCGTGTCGCTTGATGCCCCCCTGAGGGAACTGCCAGGCGTTCTGGCCGATGCGCCGGGCCCAGAACACCCGCCCGGCCCCATCCGTCAGGATGATCCCCACGTTGGGCCTGAATCCATCCGAATCAATCACTTGAGAAACCTGGCACGGAATACCGGAAGTTACAGGTATTCTTCCACATCGGTACAAAAGGCGGCAAATGGCACCACGACGCCCGTGCACGGCCGCCGGCGAGACCGTAGACTGTCGCCCCGACGCCGTCCGGCGGCACCCCCGGAAACCCAGCGGGAGCATCCGTGAGCCTGACCCTCTTCGATCTGGACAACACCCTGCTCGCCGGAGACAGCGATCACCTGTGGGGCGAGTACCTCACCGAACACGACATCGTGGACGCGCAGACCTACGCTGCCGCCAACGAGCGCTTCTACGCCGACTACAAGGCGGGACGGCTCGACATCGACGCGTTCCTGCGCTTCGCGCTGCGCCCCCTCGCCGAGCACCCGCCGGACCAGCTGCACGCGTGGCGTGAACGCTTCATCGCCGAGAAGATCGAGCCCATCGTGCTCCCCGCCGCCCGGGCGTTGATCGACATGCACCGGCAGCGCGGGGATACGCTGGTGATCATCACCGCGACCAACCGCTTCGTCACCGAGCCCATCGCGGGGTTGCTGGGCATCGACTGCCTGCTGGCCACCGAGCCGGAGTTCCGCGACGGCCGCTACACCGGCGGCTACGTGGGTACCCCCACGTTCCGCGACGGCAAGATCGCCGCGCTCGAGGCCTGGCGGCGGCAGAGCGGCACCGAGGACATGGTGACGACGTTCTACAGCGACTCGCGCAACGACCTGCCGCTGCTCGAGCGCGTGGAAGAGCCGGTCGCGGTCGACCCGGATCCCGCCCTCGATGCCATCGCCCGGGAGCGGCACTGGCAGCGCCTCACGCTCCGGGACGGCCCAGAGCCACATCCCCTGGGCTAAGAGAGGGGGAGAGCCGCCCCTCCCCGCAGGTCAGTGCGCGAGCAGCACCGGCCGGTCCATCACCCGCATCATTTCATGGGTGGTGCCGCCGAGCACCAGCTCACGCACCCGAGGCTGGCCGTAGGCCCCCATCACGATCAGATCGGCACCACTGTCCTTCGCCGCCGCGACCAGTGACGACGCGGGATCCGCCGAGCCGCCCGCATCGCGGACCACCTCGACGATGACACCGTGACGACTCAGCATGGTCGCGATGTCGCCACCGGGCAGCTCGCCGTGCCCGTCCAGCCGGTTACGGCCGGTGAACACCTGCACGCGCACTGTTTTCGCGGTCTGCAGCAGCGGCAGGGCATCGCTGATCGCCCGGGCCGCCTCCCGGCTGCCGTTCCAGCCGACCACCACGTGCTCGCCGACCGCCCCCGACCAGCCGCTGCGGGGCACGGCGAGTACTGGCCGGCCGCTGGCGACCGCGACCTGCGCCGGCAGGTCCGTGGGCGGGGCATCCACGTCATGGGAGACGTCCGGCTGCCCCATGAGGATGAGGTCGGCATAACGGGCATGGCGGCTGATGACCTCCAGGCGCTCACCGCCCTCGGCAAGACCGTCATGGGCACGCCACTCGCCGTTGCGGCGGGAAAACGCCTTACCGAAGTGCTGCTCCAGTGTCTCCAGGCGCCGGCGCATGCGCGCACCGTAATCACGAATGCGGCTGGGCTGGGACATCTCCAGGGGCAGGCTGAAGGGCACCACCGCAAGCCCGGCCACGTGGGCCTCGAAACGGTCGGCGAACCCGGCAGCGAGCGAGAGAGTATCGTCGAGCGCTGCCCCCTCGTCGACGTAGACCAGCAGATCTTTCCAGGACATGGCGTATTCGCCTCCTGCTCAGTGGGAGAGGAAAACCGGCAGCGTCATGCTCTCGAGCACGCCGCGGGTGGCGCCGCCGAGGACCATCTCGCGCATCCGCGCACGGCCGTAGGCCCCCATGACCATCATGTCGGCACCGTAATCGCTCGCTGCGGACAGCAGCGCGGAGGCCACGTCCAGGTCCCCGAGACTCTGATGGGCTGCCTCGACGTTAACGCCGTGGCGCGCCAGGTGCGTGGCGATGTCGGCCGCCGGCTGCTCACCGTGGGCCGCATCGCGGCTGGTGCCGGTGAGCGCGAGCACCCTCACCTCGTCCGCCGCCTTGAGCAGGGGCAGCGCGTCGGAGACCGCGCGTGCCGACTCGCGGCCGGCGTCCCAGGCCACCAGGATTCGTCGGCCGATGGGCTGCTCGCGCCAGGCATAGGGCGTGGCCAGCACCGGCCGCCCGCTCATCAGGCAGAGCTGCCCGGGCAGGTCCCGCGGCACCGCGGAGCGCACGTCACTGACATCCGGCTGACCGACGACCGCGAGGTCCGCATACCGTGAATGGCGTGCGAGCACGTCGAGGACCGTGCCGCCGGCGCTGACCGTGTCGGTGGCACGCCACTCGGTGACGAGCTGCCGGCCTCCGACCAGCTGCTCGAAGCGCTGGCGCAGCCGCTCATTGCGCTCGCCGGCGAGCTCGAGCTGACTCTCCAGGGTCTGGGTCGGAACGAACTCCGGTACGAGCATGACGTCGGCGACCGCCAGCCCGACCAGGTGCGCATCCCACTTCGCCGCCAGCTCGGCGGCAAGCCGCGCCCGGCGCTCGAACTCCGCGGATTCATCGACAAACAGCAACAGGGTGCGCAGTTCCATGGTCCTGACCTCCTGGAAATAACGGAATTTCGACGGCAGTCCGCCCGTCCGTCAGAATTTATCATTGCGGCGACCAGCCGGATGATCCAGATCAAGCCGCTGTTATTATGCGGCCTGCTCATTTACTATGACGTTTACGTAAACGAAAACTTTGAGCCGTCCGCAATGCAGCTACGCGAACGAGACGCCCTGCCCAACGCGACCACCTACACCATCTCCGAGCTCGCCCGGGAATTCGACGTTACCACGCGGGCGATCCGCTTCTACGAGAACCGCGGGCTGCTCAACCCCCGGCGCGAGGGCCAGAAGCGCATCTACAGCCGCCGCGACCGCACCCGGCTCAAGCTCACCCTGCGCGGCAAACGCCTCGGCATGACCCTGGCGGAGATCAAGGAAGTCTTCGATCTCTACGACTCGGCCCACGGCGAGGAGCGCCAGCTCGCCCGCTACCTCGAAATCCTAGAGGAAAAACGCCAGCTCTTCCTCCAGCAGCGCCAGGACCTCGAGGACGCCCTCGGCGAGCTCGAGGACTCCATGGGCCGGTGTCGCCGTATCCTGGACAGCAAGCACCGGCGGGAGGGTGTCGGCGGGTGAGGCCCGGGTTTGACGTTTACGTAAACGTCAAATAGCATTGCCGCAAAGACCCGCAGGAGGAGAGAGACCATGGAGCTGCCCGGGCTGAATTTCGGTCTCGGCCAGGAGATCGACATGCTCCGCGAGGCCGTGCGCGACTTCGCCGCCGGCGAGATCGCCCCACGCGCCGAGGCCATCGACCGTGACAACCACTTCCCCCGCGAGCTGTGGCCGAAACTCGGCGAACTCGGCCTGCACGGCATTACCGTGGAGGAGGCCTATGGCGGCAGCGCGATGGGTTACCTCGCCCACATGATCGCGATGGAGGAGATCAGCCGGGCCTCCGCCTCCATCGGGCTGTCCTACGGCGCCCACTCCAACCTCTGCATCAACCAGCTCCGCCTCAACGGCAGCGCCGCCCAGCGCGAGCGCTATCTGCCGCCGCTGGTCACCGGCGAGCACGTCGGCGCGCTGGCGATGTCCGAGCCCGGTTCCGGCTCCGACGTGGTCTCCATGCGCCTGCGCGCCGAGCGCCGGGGGGACCGCTACGTCCTCAACGGTAACAAGATGTGGATCACCAACGGCCCGGAGGCCGACACGCTGGTGGTCTACGCCAAGACCGACCCGGAGGCGGGTCCGCGCGGCATCACCGCCTTCATCGTCGAGAAGGGGATGCCCGGCTTCAGCACGGCGCAGAAGCTCGACAAGCTCGGCATGCGCGGCTCGGATACCTGTGAGCTGGTGTTCAGCGACTGCGAGGTCCCCGCGGAGAACGTGCTTGGCGAGGAGAACCGCGGCGTGCATGTGCTCATGAGCGGCCTGGACTACGAGCGCGCCGTGCTCGCCGCCGGTCCCCTCGGCATCATGCAGGCGTGTCTGGACACGGTGGTCCCCTACATCCACGAGCGCCGCCAGTTCGACCAACCCATCGGCGAGTTTCAGCTCATCCAGGGCAAGGTCGCGGACATGTACACCACACTCAATGCCTGCCGGGCCTACGTCTACACCGTCGGCGCGGCCTGCGATCGTGGCGAGACCACCCGCAAGGATGCCGCCGGCGCGATCCTTTACGCCGCCGAGAAGGCGACGCAGATGGCGCTGGAGGCCATCCAGATCCTCGGCGGCAACGGCTATATCAACGAGTACCCTACCGGACGGCTGCTCCGCGACGCCAAGCTCTACGAGATCGGCGCGGGCACCAGCGAGATCCGGCGGATGCTCATCGGCCGCGAACTCTTCCGCGAGACGGCCTGAGCCGGCGGCCCGCCGGGCGGGCCGCCGCTCCGCCACCCAAGCGACACCAACCGCGCGGGCCCGGTCAAGAGCGACACCGCCAGCGACCCCATAGGCATCGTCACTGCCGCACGCACCCCCAGGGGGGGCTGCCAGGGCCAGCTCGCCGCCCTGCGTGCCCCTGCGCTGGGCGCCGCCGCCATCGCCGCGGCGGGACGCCGTGCCGGCCTGG
>NZ_JBHFPQ010000011.1:0-10766 GCF_041949875.1 Arhodomonas sp. KWT2 | reverse complement strand
CGCGCTCGTCGGTGTTCGACGCCACGCTCACGAAGGTCACGGGCGGGACGCTGCTGAAGGCGTGCGCATGGTACGACAACGAGTGGGGCTTCTCCTCGCGGATGCTCGACACCACCGTCGCGCTCATGAACGCCGGGCGGTAATGCCGGGCCGCCGGACCGGGGGCGGGGTTTCCCCGAAGACGGCCGTGCCGGCGGTCCGGTCGTCCGCCCTCAGCGCGAGGTGACGCGGCGGACGGCGTCCGCCCAGCCGGCGAGCTGGCGCTCGCGCTGTGCCCGGGGCAGGTCGGGGTCGAATGCCCGGTCCGTCTGCCATTGCGAGCGGATCTCTTCCAGCGAGCCCCAGATGCCCTGACCGATACCCGCGAGGTAGGCGGCCCCCAGGGCCGTGGTTTCAATGACCTGCGGGCGCACCACGCGCTCGCCGACGATGTCCGAGAGGGTCTGCAGGAACCAGTCGTTGGCCACCATGCCGCCGTCCACACGCAGCTCCGCGGCGGCGCCGGCGTCCCCGGCCATCGCGACCAGCAGGTCATGGGTCTGGTAGCACACGGACTCCAGCGCCGCGCGGGCGAGCTCCGCGACGCCGGTGTCCCGGGACAGGCCGAAGATCGCGCCGCGGGCGTCCGGGTCCCAGTGCGGGGCGCCCAGGCCCGTGAACGCGGGCACCATGTAGACCCCGGCGTTGTCCGGCAGCTCGCGGGCAAGGCGTTCCGACTCCGCTGCGGTGGTGATCACGCCGAGGCCGTCGCGCAGCCACTGCAGCGCCGCACCGGCGACGAATATCGAGCCCTCCAGCGCGTAGGTCGGCCGGCCGTCGATGCGGTAGGCGAGGGTGGTGAGCAGATGATGGCTGGAGGCGACCGGCGTGTCGCCTGTGTTGAGCAGCGCGAAGCAGCCGGTGCCGTAGGTGCTCTTCACCATGCCCGGTGAGAAGCAGCACTGGCCGACTACGGCGGCGTGCTGGTCGCCGGCGATACCGCGTACCGGGATGCTCCGGCCGAAGATGTTCGGCAGGGTCTCGCCGAAGTCCGCCGCGCTGTCGTGCACCGCGGGCAGCAGGGCCCGGGGTACGTCGAAGAGTGCGAGGAGGTCGTCGTCCCAGTGCTGCTCGCGGATATTGAACAGCATCGTGCGCGATGCGTTGGTGGCGTCGGTGGCGTGGACCCGCCCGCCGGTGAGCCGCCACAGCAGCCAGCTGTCCACGGTGCCGAAGGCGAGCCGGCCGTCCCGGGCACGCTCCCGCGTGCCGGGGACGTTGTCCAGGATCCAGGCGATCTTGGTCGCCGAGAAGTAGGGGTCGAGCAGCAGCCCGGTGCGCTCGGTGACCGTTGCCGCGGCGCCCTGTCCGCGTAGCTCCGCGCACCAGTCGGCGGTCCGGCGGTCCTGCCAGACGATCGCCGGGGCGACGGCGTGGCCGGTGTCCCGGTCCCAGATCACGGTGGTCTCGCGCTGGTTGGTGATTCCCAGGGTGACCACTGTCGCGCCGCGCTCGGCCGCGTCGTCCATCGCCTGGCGGCAGACGGAAACGGTGGACTGCCAGAGGTCCTCCGGGTCGTGCTCCACCCAGCCGCTGTGCGGGTAATGCTGCGGGAACTCCTGCTGCGCGCTCGACACGATCCGGCCTTCGAGATCGAAAACGATCGCCCGCGAGCTCGTCGTGCCCTGATCGATGGCCAGAATGGCCTGCTGCTGCGCCATGACTCTCCTCCGGTGCCGCGTTCTCCCGTGTCCAGGCCGTCGCCGTTATGTGCAGCGTGGCGCGGGAGGCGCTATAAATGCGCCAGTGGTGGTTCGCAAAAACCACTGGCATGTTCGTTTGCGAACAGGGAAAGTAAACTGTAATCACGCCGGACCGTCAACGGGAGGAAGTATGACCGAAGGCGCCGAGCAGCCGGCACTCAACCAGCGTCAGCAGGCGATCCTGGGGTTCGTCCGGCAGCAGGGGTTCGTCTCCGTCGAGGCCCTCGCCGAGCATTTCGGGGTGACTGCGCAGACGGTTCGCCGGGACGTCAACGCGCTGTGCCGGCTCGGGCGGCTGCGGCGTTTTCATGGCGGTGCGGGACTGCCCTCGACGGTGGAGAACGACGCCTACGCCCACCGTCAGGTGCGCTGCCTCGAGGAGAAGCAGCGCATCGCCCGGGAGGTGGCGGCGAGGATACCGGACCAGGCCTCGCTGTTCCTCACCCTCGGCACGACCACCGAGGAGGTCGCCAAGGCGCTGCTCGGACATGCCGGGCTGCGGGTGATCACCAACAACCTCAACGTGGCCCATATCCTCAGCGACAACGCTACCTTCGAGGTCATCATCGCCGGCGGCGTGGTGCGTCACCGCGATCGCGGCGTGACCGGCGAGGCGACCATCGACTTCATGAAGCAGTTCAAGGTCGACTTCGCCGTCATGGGCATCTCCGGTATCGATGACGACGGCACGCTGCTCGATTTCGATTACCGGGAGGTCCGGGTGCTGCAGGCGATCATGGCGCACTCGCGCACTATATTCCTGGTCGCCGACCACACCAAGTTCCACCGCAACGCGATGGTGCGCCTCGGTCATCTCTCGGAGGTGGATGTGCTGTTCACCGACAGCGAGCCGCCGTCGGCGATGCAGCGCTGCCTTGCCGAAGGCGGTGGCTCGGTGGTGGTGGCCGCCGCCGACGGCACTGCGCCGGCGGTGCGACGCGTTCGTGACGAATCCCCCGAAGAATGTTCAAACGAAAATTAATGTAGTGATTTGAAAATATACAGACGCGTGCTAGGTTAGATACCGAACATGACAACACCCCGCGGCGGGACTGCCACCGGCGGCGTGGGCGGTGCGGAACGGAGCACGCATGGCGAGGAGAGAGACATTCGATCTGCTGGTCGTGGGCGGGGGCATCAACGGTGCCGGTATCGCCCGCGACGCCGCCGGCAGAGGGCTGTCCGTGGCGCTCTGCGAGCAGGGTGATCTCGCGAACTTCACCTCCTCGGCGAGTACCAAGCTCGTCCACGGCGGGTTGCGCTACCTCGAGTACTACGAGTTCCGGCTCGTGCGCAAGGCGCTGCAGGAGCGGGAGGTGCTGCTCGGTATCGCACCGCACATCATCTGGCCAATGCGCTTCGTCATGCCCCATGTGCGCGAACTCCGCCCGGCGTGGATGATCCGGCTCGGCCTGTTCCTCTATGACCATCTCGGCGGTCGCCGCCGGCTGCCGTCCTCCTCGGGCATCGACCTGACCCGCCACGTCGCGGGGGAGCCCCTGGCTCCCGGTTTCCGGCGCGGCTTCGTGTATTCCGACTGCTGGGTCCAGGACGCGCGGCTGGTCGTGCTCAACGCCAGGGACGCCGCCGAGCGCGGTGCGCGGGTGATGACACGCACGCGCTGCATCGCCGCCCGGCGGGACAGCGACGCCTGGGAGGCGACCCTGCAGTGCACCCGCACCGGCCGGGAGTGGTCGGTGCGCGCCCGCGGTATCGTCAACGCCGCGGGCCCGTGGGTGGGCCGTTTCCTCGGCGAGGCCGCCGGCATCGAGCAGAGCCGCGACGTCCATCTGGTCAAGGGCAGCCACATCGTGGTGCCGCGGCTGTTCCACCACGAATATGCCTACATCTTCCAGAACACCGACGGGCGCATCGTCTTCGCCATCCCCTACGAGCAGGACTTCACCCTCATCGGCACGACGGACGTCGTCCACGAGGGCAATCCCGCGGAGGCGGAGGCGTCCCGCGAGGAGATCGAATACCTCTGCGAGGCGGTGAACCGCTACTTCGAGCACCAGCTGCGCCCGGAGGACGTGGTGTGGACGTACTCCGGGGTGCGCCCGCTCTACGACGAGGACGACAACGACAACGCCTCGGCGGTCAGCCGGGACTACCTGCTGGAACTCGATACCCGGGCGGCGCCGCTGCTCAACGTATTCGGCGGCAAGCTCACCACCTACCGCACGCTCGCGCGGGAGGCCATGGACAAGCTCGTCCCCGAGCTCGGCGGCTCCGGGCGTGACTGGACCGGCGAGGCCTCACTGCCGGGCGGGGACATGCCGGACGCGGATTTCGGGGCGTTCCTCGAGGCCGTCCTGAGCCGTTATCCGTGGCTGCCGGAGCGCCTCGCCTGGCGGCTGGCGCGCAACTACGGCACCCGCATCGAGCGGATACTCGGCACGGCGGATGGTCTGGACGGGTTGGGCGAGCATTTCGGCGACGACCTCTACGAGGCGGAGCTGTCCTACCTGCGCGACGAGGAGTGGGCGCAGACCGCGGACGACGCCCTGTGGCGGCGCAGCAAGCTCGGGCTGCGGCTGGATGTCGCGGCGCGCGCGCGCGTGCAGCAGTGGTTCGAGGCGTTCACACTCCCGGCAGGCGGTGACGCCGTCGACGCCGTGCCCGAGCAGGACGGCTAGCAGACAGGGGCGCCGCGCATCGCGTCTGAGGAACACGATGCGTGCGCCCGGGGAATTGCGAGGAGGAGATCCGCAGTGACGCTATCACTGGAGCATGTCAGAAAGGTCGTGGGCGGCGACACCCACCTCTACGACCTTTCACTGTCCGTCGAACCCGGCAGCTTCAACGTGCTGCTCGGCCTCACCGGGGCGGGGAAGACCTCGGTGATGCGCCTCATGGCCGGGCTGGACAGGCCGAGCAGCGGCCGGATCGTGATGAACGGGCGCGACGTCACGCGCGTGCCGGTGCGCAAGCGCAACGTGGCGATGGTCTACCAGGAGTTCATCAACTACCCGGCGTTCACCTGTTTCGACAACATTGCCTCGCCGCTCAAGCTCGCCAGGCTCGGCCGCCAGGAGATCCGCGAGCGTGTGCACCGCGAGGCGGAGCGGCTGCACATCGAGCACCTGCTCGAGCGCATGCCGGGCGAGCTTTCCGGCGGCCAGCAGCAGCGCCTCGCGATGGCCCGCGCGCTGGTGCGTGACGCGGACCTGCTGCTCATGGACGAGCCGCTGGTGAACCTCGACTACAAGCTCCGCGAGGAGCTCCGCGAGGAGATGCGCGAGATCTTCCGCGAGCGCGACGCCATCGTCGTCTACGCCACCACCGATCCCATGGAGGCGTTGACCCTCGGCGGCAATACCGCCGTGCTCCACGAAGGCGAGCTGATCCAGTACGGCGCGACCCCCTACGTCTATCACCACCCGGCCTCGGTCGCGGTGACCCAGGTGTTCAGCGATCCGCCGATGAACCTGTTCGAGGCGCGCGTGGATGACGGGCTTGTCCGCGTCGGCGATAACGAGCCGGTCGAGCGGCCGGCACACTTCGCGCAGCTCGCGCCCGGGCGTTACCGCGTCGGCGTTCGGCCGTCCCACGTCACCGTGGCGCCCCGTACCGACGCGGACCTGGTGGTGCGCGGCGACGTGGACATCGCCGAGATCACCGGTTCGGAGACCTTTATCCACATGCGCCGGGGCGAGGCCGAGTGGGTAGTGCAGGCCTCGGGGGCGCACCCGTTCGAGCTGGGTCAGACGCTGTCGGTGCACGTCGACCCGCGGCACCTTTTCGCATTCGACGACGACGGCCGGTTGATGGCGTCGCCGACCCGACGCCGCGTGGACGCCTGAGGAGAGAGCCGAGATGGCCCGAATCGATCTGGAGAAGCTGGCCCATTCCTACATGGCGCGTCCCGCGGGGCCGGCGGATTACGCGCTGCGGCGCATGGACCACGTCTGGGAGGACGGCGGCGCGTACGCACTGCTCGGCCCCTCGGGCTGCGGCAAGACGACGCTGCTCAACATCATTTCCGGGCTGGTGCGCCCGAGCGAGGGGCGGGTGCTCTTCGACGGCGAGGACGTCACGGACCTGCCGCCGGAGCACCGCAACATCGCGCAGGTGTTCCAGTTCCCGGTCATCTACGACACGATGACCGTGCGCGAGAACCTCGCCTTCCCTCTGCGTAACCGCGGCGTTCCCGCCGCCCGCATCCGCGAGCGCACCACTGAGATCGCGGAGATGCTCGATCTCTCCGATTCCCTCGACGCCAAGGCCGCTGGCCTGGGCGCGGATGCCAAGCAGAAGCTCTCCATGGGGCGCGGGTTGGTGCGCGAGGACGTGGCGGCGGTGCTGTTCGACGAGCCGCTCACGGTCATCGACCCGCACCTCAAGTGGCAGTTGCGGCGCAAGCTCAAGGAGATCCACGAGCAGCTCCGGCTCACGCTGGTCTACGTCACCCACGACCAGACCGAGGCGTTGACCTTCGCCGACAAGGTCGTGGTGCTCTACGAGGGCCGCGTGGTCCAGCTCGGCACGCCGCAGGAGCTCTTCGAGCGTCCCGAGCACACCTTCGTGGGGTACTTCATCGGCAGCCCGGGGATGAATTTCCTCGACTGCCGCCTGGAGGGCGGCCGCGCGCTGGTTGACGGCCACGCCATCGAGCTCCCCGCGGACGTGGTCGAGTGCGCCGGCGCGCAGACCGGCGCTCTGAGGATCGGCATCCGTCCGGAGTTCCTGCGTTTCGCCGGCGAGGGCGAGCGCGGCGTGCCGGCGCGGGTGCTGGAGGTGGAGGACCTCGGTAACTACCAGATCGCGACGGTGGAGATGGGCGAGGGCCGGCGGCTCAGCCTCAAGCTCGACGAGGACACCGCCGCCCCGTCCGAGGGGGCCGAGCTCGTGTTCCCGCCGGAGTGGACCAAGCTTTACGCCGACGAGCAGCTGGTGGGCTGACGCGGTAGCGGGAGGAGAAACAACCATGCACAGACCCGTCAATCAACGCGCCTGGCTGATGGTGCTTCCGGTGGTGTTGGTGGTGTCGTTCAGCGCGATCATCCCGCTGATGACGGTCGTCAACTATTCGTTCCAGGACTTCTTCCGCGGCCAGGCCATCTGGGTCGGTACGGAATGGTACGTGGACATCCTCACGGACCCGGAGCTGCAGGCCGCCTTCGGCCGCCAGCTGCTGTTCTCCGGGCTGGTCCTGCTCATCGAGATACCGCTGGGTGTCGGCATTGCGCTGTGCATGCCCAAGCGCGGCGTCGCCTCCTCGGCGGCGCTGGTGGCGCTGGCGCTGCCGCTACTGGTGCCCTGGCGCGTGGTCGGCACCATCTGGCAGGTGTTCGGCCGCGGCGGGATCGGGCTGCTCGGCGTGGCGCTCAACGCCCTCGGCATCGATTACAACTACACCGGCGATCCGCTGGACGCCTGGCTGACGGTCATGGCCATGGAGGTCTGGCACTGGACCTCGCTGGCGGTGCTGCTCGCCTACGCCGGGCTGCAGTCCATCCCGGACGCCTTCTACCAGGCCGCGCGCATCGATGGCGCCTCGCGCTGGGCGATCTTCCGCTACATCGAGCTGCCCAAGCTCAAGGGCGTGCTGATGATCGCGGTCCTGCTGCGCTTCATGGACAGCTTCAAGATTTACGCCGAGCCGTTCACGCTCACCGGCGGCGGGCCGGGTTCGTCGACGACCTTCCTGAGCCAGCAGCTCAACACCATTGCCATCATGCAGAGCGACCTCGGCCCGGGCGGCGCGTACTCGATCATCTACTTCCTGATCATCCTGCTGTTCAGCTACGTCTTCTACCAGGCGATCACCAACATCGGTAAGGACAACAAGTGAGGCGGTGCCATGAGTGAGCGTCGATCAACCGCAACACCGCCCGCTGCCGGACGCCGGCGTCTGAAATCCTCGGGCGCCTCCCGCGTGCGCTACATCTGGCTCGGGCTGTACCTGCTCTTCCTGATGCTGCCGCTGTACTGGCTGGTGAAGATGTCCTTCCAGCCGACGCCGGAGATCCTCAGCTCGTTCCGGCTGTGGCCGGCGGACTTCACACTGGAGCACTACGCCACGATCTTTACGGACCCGACGTGGTACTGGCCGTTCCTGAACTCGATCATCTACGTGGCGATGAACACGGTCATCTCGCTGGCCGTGGCGCTACCGGCGGCCTACGCGTTCTCGCGCTACAGTTTCCTCGGCGACAAGCACCTGTTCTTCTGGCTGTTGACCAACCGCATGGCGCCGCCGGCGGTCTTTCTGCTGCCATTCTTCCAGCTCTACAAGACGGTGGGTCTGTTCGACACCCACATCGCCGTGGCCCTGGCGCACACGCTGTTCAACGTGCCGCTGGCGGTCTGGATCCTCGAGGGCTTCATGTCCGGGGTCCCGCGGGAGGTGGACGAGACCGCCTATATCGACGGTTACAGCTGGCCGCGGTTCTTCACGCTGATATTCCTGCCGCTGATCAGGGCCGGCGTCGGCGTCACGGCCTTCTTCTGCTTCATGTTCAGCTGGGTGGAGCTGTTGCTCGCCTCCCAGCTCACCAGCACGAACGCCAAGCCGATCGTTGCGGCGATGACGCGCACCCAGACCGCCACCGGCATCGACTGGGGCCTGCTTGCGGCGATCGGTGTCCTGACGGTGGTGCCCGGCGCCCTGGTGATCTGGTTCGTGCGCAAGAACATTGCCAAGGGCTTCGCCCTCGGGCGGGTATGAATCGGGGGGAGACGCAATGACTTTCACGCTGGAATGGATGCTCTGGACCACGCCCACCGCGATCTTCTTCGCGGGGGTCGCGCTGATGCTCGTGGTCTTCGGGGCGTTGGAGTTCGTCTATCCAACGGTGGAGCGCCGGGGCCTGCTGCCCATCGCGACGACCCGGGGCGACCGCCTGTTCATCGGTCTGCTGGGCAGCGCCTACATCCATCTCGCCTGGCTCGGCATCGCCGGGGCGGGCGTGCTGTGGGGCGCCTCGATCGTTTCGCTGATCTTTATCGCCGTAATGCTGCGTTACGGCTGAAACCGGCTTGGAGGGGGGTGCGGACGGCTCGGCGCGATCCGTCGGCAGCCAGCCAAGAAAGAAGCCAGATCCCATCTGAGGAGAGGAGAGTGATCATGTCTTCCAAGACCCGTGTCAGGCAGTGGACGGCACTGGCCGCCGCCACTGTCTTCAGTGTCTCCGGCGCGATAGGTGTCGCCCAGGCACAGTCCAAGACCTACCAGGAACGCGTTGATATCGCCCGCAAGTGGGTGGAGAACGAGTTTCAGCCCTCCACGCTCTCGGTCGAGGAGCAGATGGAGGAGATGAAGTGGTTCATCAAGGCGTCCAAGCCGTACCGGGGCATGGACATCAAGGTCGTCTCCGAGACGATCTCGACTCACAAGTACGAGTCGAACGTCATGGCCAAGGCCTTCTCGGAGATCACCGGGATCAACATCACCCACGACCTGATCGCCGAGGGTGACGTGATCCAGAACCTGCAGACGGAGATGCAGTCGGGGCGCAGCATCTACGACGCCTATGTCAACGACTCCGATCTCATCGGCACGCACTTCCGCTACGGCGACGTGGTCCCGCTGTCGGACTACATGGAGGGTGAGGGCAAGGACGTCACCCTGCCGACGCTGGATGTCGACGACTTCATCGGCCGGGACTTCGTGACCGCGCCGAACGGCAAGATGTACCAGCTCCCGGACCAGCAGTTCGCGAACCTGTACTGGTTCCGCTATGACTGGTTCCAGAAGCCCGAGCTGCGCAAGCGCTTCAAGGAGCGCTACGGCTACGATCTCGGTGTGCCGGTGAACTGGTCCGCCTACCAGGACATCGCCGAGTTCTTCACCAAGTACGTCAAGGAGGTCGACGGCAAGAAGGTCTACGGCCACATGGACTACGGCAAGAAGAGCCCGTCGCTGGGCTGGCGCTTCACCGACGCGTGGCTGTCCATGGCCGGTGCCGGCGACAAGGGCCTGCCCAACGGCAAGCCGGTGGACGAGTGGGGCATCCGTGTCGAGGACTGCCACCCGGTCGGCTCGCTGATGTCCCGCGGCGGCGCGGTCAACAGCCCGGCGTCGGTCTATGCCCTGGAGAAGTACATCGACTGGCTCAAGGCCTACGCGCCGCCGGAGGCCTCCGGCATGACCTTCTCCGAGGCCGGGCCGGTGCCCGCGGAGGGCCACGTCGCCCAGCAGATCTTCTGGTACACCGGGTTCACCGCGCCCATGGCCGATCCGTCCAAGCCCGTGGTGAACGACGACGGCACGCCCAAGTGGCGCATGGCCCCCTCGCCCCACGGTCCGTACTGGGAAGAGGGCATGAAGCTGGGTTACCAGGACGTCGGCTCCTGGACGCTGCTCAAGCACACGGATGCGAAGCGCCGCAAGGCGGCCTGGCTGTACGCGCAGTTCACCACGGCGAAGTCCACCTCGCTGAAGAAGGCGCACGAGGGCCTGACCTTCATCCGCGACTCCAACATCAACGACGAGTCGTTCACCGAGCGTGCGCCCAAGCTCGGCGGCCTGGTGGAGTTCTACCGCAGCCCGGCCCGTGTGCGGTGGACCCCGACCGGGACCAACGTGCCGGACTATCCCAAGCTCGCGAGCCTCTGGTGGCAGGCGGTGGCGGACGCGGTCACCGGCGCCAAGACGCCCAAGGCGGCGCTCACCTCGCTCGGCGAGGAGCAGGACCGGGTGATGGCCCGCATCGAACGCGCCGGCATCCAGGACACCTGTGCCCCGCGGATGAACGACGAGCGTGATCCGCAGTACTGGCTGGACCAGCCGGGTGCGCCCAAGCCGGCGCTCTCCAACGAGAAGCCCCAGGGCAAGACCGTGCCCTACGACCAGCTGGTCAAGAGCTGGCAGGAAGAGGGCTGACAGGCCGGTGACGCGTCCGCAGTGACGCCGCCCGGGGCGGGTGCCGCCCCGGGCGCCTTTCTCTGATACCGCGGCGGGCGGGCCCCGGGCCCCCGGCGGGCCCCCCCCCGGACCAAAAACCAGCGCGCCGCGGCCAACCCCCCCCGCCCCCCGCGCCGGCCCCCCCCCCCCACGAGGGGTGTGATAAGCAAAAA
>NZ_JBHFPQ010000005.1:0-5261 GCF_041949875.1 Arhodomonas sp. KWT2 | reverse complement strand
ATGATCTTGCCCAAGACGAGGAGAACAGCCATGGCGCGCGAACGGCGCAAGTTCACGGCGGAATACAAGCAGCGGATTGCCCGGCTGGTGGTGGACGACGGGCTGAGGGTGGTTGATGTCTGCCGGGACCAGGATCTCGGTGAGACGGCGGTACGCCGCTGGGTCGATCAACTCAAGGCCGAACGCGGTGGTAGGCCGGGCGAAGGCCAGCCACTGACCGCGGAGCAGCAGCGGATCCGCCAACTCGAGCAGGAGAACCGCCAGCTCAAGGAGGACAAGGAGCTCCTAAAAAAAGCATCGGCCTTCTTCGCCCGGGAGTTGAAGTGATGCACCGCTGCATCACGCACCTGCGCGGAGAAGGCGACACCCGGCGCCTGTGTCACCTTCTCGGCGTGAGCCGCTCGGGCTATTACGCGGCCCACAGGCGCGCGCAGCGCCCCCGTGCGCGCTGCGCGGCCGGGGCGCATCTCGAGCGCGCGTTCGCGGCTTCGGGGCGCACCTACGGCAGCCGACGCCTGGCCAAGGCCCTGCAGGCCGACGGTGTCGCCGTGGGCCGCCACCGCGCGCGCACGCTGATGCGCGAGCGTGGCCTGCGCCCGGTGTGGCGACGGCGCTTCGTGGTCACCACGCAGCGTGACCAGCATGTGACCGTTGCCGACAACCACCTGGACCGCCAGTTCGACCCCAGCGGGCCGGATCAGGCCTGGGCCTCCGACATCACCTACATCCCGACGGCCACCGGGTGGAGCTATCTGGCGGTGATTCTGGACCTGTACTCGCGCAAGGTCGTCGGCTGGGCCGTGGATCGCCAGATGCCGGCCAATCTGGTCTGTGACGCCCTGCGCATGGCGCTCGCCCAGCGCCAGCCGGCGCCGGGGCTACTGCTGCACTCGGATCAGGGCTGCCAGTATACGAGCGACGCTTGGCAGCAACGGCTGGCCGATCACCGCATCCGCGCGAGCATGAGCCGCCGTGGCAACTGCTGGGATAACGCCGTGGTCGAGCGCTTCTTCCTGAACCTGAAAATGGAGCGCGTCTGGCAGCGCCGCTACGCCAACCACGGCGAGGCCCGGCGCGACATCGCTGACTATATCGTCAGCTTCTACAACGCGGTCAGAATCCACTCGACGCTGGGCTATCTGCCTCCCAACGTCTACGAACGACAAATGGCAGCCGAACCACCCATCGCGGTGTCCGAAATTACTTGACCACCACACTTACGGAGAGGACCCGTACAGCAAACCGCCCCCGCCTAAAGCCCCCACACCCGAGGAACCACCCCGCCCCCCCCAACAAAGTGCCGCTCCACGTCACACTCTCCATGTCAGACATGACAAAATGCGGCAATTGCACACGGATGCGCAGGCTGCCCATACTGCAGCCGTGTCCAGGGCATCGCGCCCGCACGCGCGGCTCTTAAGGAACGGATTTCAGAACCGTCGGGCGCGCACCGGAGTGGTGGCACGGAACCTGCTAAGTCATTGAGTGACTGGAGGGCAGGACCAGGGCGTGGACCGGGGCAACCCGGTTGGGCACACACGGCCACCCGGACAACTTCAGTACTGTTGAACGCAAATGGAGTTCACCCATGAAGAAGACACAGCAGGGCTTCACGCTCATCGAGCTGATGATCGTTGTTGCGATCATCGGCATCCTCGCCGCCATCGCCATCCCGGCGTATCAGGACTACACCCGGCGCGCTCAGGCCAGTGAGCTGATCTCGGTCGCTGCGCCCGTCAAGACCGCAGTTTCCGAGTTTGCCGTGGTCAACGGCTACCTCCCGAACGCGGGTAGCGTTAACTTTTCTAGCGTAAGCACGGACCTTGTGAGTGGCGTAACCTGGAACGGCGGTTCTATTTCCGTTACAGGCTCCGGCCAGCTGTCAAGTCTCACGATCAGCATGGACCCCACACTGAATTCCGGCTCCGTGACGTGGGAGTGCAACTCCTCCGGATCGGTCGAGTACGCCCCGAGCAGCTGCCAGTAAACGACGACGCTCAACCGAAGGGTGATATGATGGGGCCAATCAAATTGGCCCCATCTTCTTTTCCGGAAAGGCAATGTCCATCACTCATCCCCGCACGCCGCAACCCATATCTGAATTCTTTTCCGCGTTAGCACTACCCGTTTCTCTTATATTTTCTTTTTATATATTAAAAGCGGGGCTATCCGGAAGTTTCCTTTTTGACGACTTCTCGAATCTGGAACCTTTAGGTAGAGCCCATGGGCTAGTGGACTCGTACCATGAAATAATGTCTTTTCTAACGGGCAACATCTCCGGCCCTACCGGCCGCCCTGTATCCCTACTTACGTTTCTGATTAATCAGTACGGCTGGCCCGGCGACGCCACCTCCTTCCTTTGGACCAACCTGATGCTCCACCTTCTCACTGGAGTTGCTGTCTTTCAATTTACACGTCTCTGCATAAAAAGCGTGCGACAAAAAGCCGCCCAAGACAATGAACTCCAAAACAACCTTCTCCCCCTACTGGCGTGCTCTCTTTGGTTGATTTTACCGCTACAAATATCGACCGTCTTTTATGTCATCCAGCGCATGACGCAACTTTCCGCTCTTTTTACACTCGCGTCGCTTTCGCTCTATATTTCCGGCCGTCACGCTATTGAAAACAACCGCCCAAAGAGAGGCATTGCCTTTCTGGTCGCCTGCCCACTTGCTGCACTCATCGGGTTTTATGCGAAAGAAAATGCGGCCATCGCGCCCATACTCATCGTTATCCTAGAAGCCACGGTTCTTTCATCAAGCGACACATCCACGAAAAACCCCTTAATTAGGCGCCTAGTCGTTTTTTCGTACGGCATCGCGCCAATGGCCATTATACTTTTTTACTTGGCCATAAGCACCGCGAAATCTGGCGCGACATGGACGGCAGGATTCGGACGAGTCCTTCTTCAAGGAGAGGTCCTGCTGAACTACATGTATAAAATCCTCATCCCCCAAAACTCAACCTCTGGATTATTTTACGACAGCTTTATACCAATACCCCCCAGCACCGAAAATATCATAATTTCCGCAATCGGCTGGGCCACAATTGCAGCTTTAGTCATTATCGCGCTTTACGTGCGCAAACGATTCCCATTGATAGCACTTGGTTTTCTGTTTTTCTTTGCAGGCCACCTTATAGAATCTTCCGGGCTCTCCCTCGACCTCTACTATGAGCACCGAAATTACCTACCTTCTATAGGTCTTATCATCGCCGGCCTTAGAGGCATAAACATTCTATACAACCACAAGAAAAAACTCGCATTTGCCTTATTTGCCACTCTTTTTGCCGCCAACGCGGCACAGGCACACTTACGCGCAAGTTTGTGGGGCAAGCCGCAACTTGCAGCAACTGTTTGGACTATTGAAGCACCAAAGTCGTCATCTGCCTGGCTTCGCTTATCATTTGTTGCAAACCGCTACAACAATGTCATGACACTTCGATACGCGTTGACAGAGTGGCAAAAAAACGCCCCCTCCCTTCTGGCGCCTAGGCTACTTACCCTTCGCCTTAACTGCCCAAGGTCACCGCTTGACCCAGACCGTGTAAAAGCATTAATAACAATGGCCAAACATACCCCGGAGTTCAACGGTCTCAACCAATACCTTGAACCACTTATTCGGCAGGCGGCAAGCGGTGAGTGCGAGGGATTAAGTGTCGAACAGAGTTACTACATAATTAGAGCGCTACTCGACAATCCCAAATTCGGGATATGGCAGAAAAAATATTTATGGACGCTGGCAGGTTACATTCTTGCTAGCAAAGGGATCGGCCACGAGGCCTACAATGCTTTCAAGCAAGCGAACAAGCTAGTCTATGACCCCCGAATGAGGGAAAAACAGGAGTCTGGTCTCCGCATGGCGGGATTCCCTGAATTGGCAAAAGCCCTCGCGTCGGAGAGGTTCAAAAACGACCGCCCCACCCGGTTTGGGGAACTACATATCCGCACTCTCATGTCGCATATATTGGACTGGGATACAGCCAAACAGTCTGAGTTCCCGGTGCCGCCCGGCGATTCACACGCCAAACCTCAGAACCGCACAGGAAAAACCAAAGAAATACTTCTACCGGCTGGGTTGCCCAAATGACAAAGGAACCCCAAATCAAACTTATGGAACAATCAGGACGGGCATAATGACCAAGACACCCGCCCCCCAGAACCGCGTTTCGGTTATATTGCCAGCAAAGAACGAAGCAGATTCGGTCGCTTCAGTAATACATGCCATCCAGACGCATCTTTCCGCGCATGAAATCCTGGTGGTGGACGACGGCTCAAGTGACGAAACCGGTTCTATAGCAGCAAATGCTGGTGCGCGCGTGCTATCACGTCCATACAGCATGGGCAACGGCGCCGCGGTAAAACTAGGCGCACGTCATGCCGAGGGTGAAATATTCGTTTTTATGGATGCTGACGGTCAGCACGACCCCGCAGACATACAAGTTCTTCTCGACATCATGGAACGTGACGGCATGGACATGGTGATAGGAGCAAGACGCAGCGCATCCCAGGCGAACATAGGCCGCGGCATGGCTAATGCTTTATACAATCGTCTCGCCACCTATATGACAGGTCATGCAATACCCGACCTAACCTCCGGCTTCCGCGCGGTCCGCGCGGCGCCGTTCCGCAAGTTCCTTTACTTATTACCTAACGGATTTTCATATCCTACAACAATTACCATGGCGTTTTTCAGGGCCGGCTATACCGTAGAGTATGTTCCGATAACCGCACGGCAACGGAGCGGCCGCAGCCACATCCGCCCCATCCGGGACGGGCTACGGTTTCTTCTGATTATCTTTAAGGTCGCAACGCTTTATTCACCCTTAAAGATATTTGCTCCGGCGAGCGGCGGAATGTTTTTACTAGGTCTTGCGTATTATGCATTTACATATATCAGCCAGGGGCGTTTCACCAACATGTCGGCGCTACTCTTAACGACCGCCGTCCTAGCGTTCCTCATTGGCTTAGTCTCCGAACAGATCACGCAGCTGATGTACAAGGACACCGACCAAAACAGCATCCACACTGTGGACAATGACCACTAAAATCAGCCTAAATCGACGGGTCCTATTGGTCACCCGAAACCTGCCGCCGCTGATGGGGGGTATGGAACGCCTAGTTGTCAGGTCCCGGATGATTGCGCACCTGCCGAATGAATAGTTGCGGGTGGCTTTGTTGCCATTCCTTCAGCGCCTGTATCGGCGTTCGCTGGTGCAGCGCTTTCTGCGGTATGTGGTGATTGTACAGGTGGCAGTAGCGC
>NZ_JBHFPQ010000013.1:0-1287 GCF_041949875.1 Arhodomonas sp. KWT2 | reverse complement strand
GAGCGGTGCGACCGATGGCATGTGGGAACTAGCTGGCCGGTACTTGCGAGGTGACATAGTCGATAAAAACGAAAAAAAAGCGTTTCAATTATTAAAAAAAGCAGCGGAAATGGATGACCTAACAGCACAGGGCCGTCTTGGCGACTACTACGCGAAAGGCATTGGCACTGAAAAGGACCTGGTGAAGGCGTACATGATGTACGACCTCGGCGGCACCGGCGACATCGAGAAGAAAGAGGCGCTAGCCGAGAAGATGACCGACGAACAGGTTCAGGAGGCCATCGCCCGCTCCCGCCGCTGGCAGGAGGAGCACAACAGCGTACGCCCCAGCTACTACGGACTGAAACGCCAGCCCGACGGCAGCTATCGCTGAGGCGGGCCAGCGGGTCACGGCGAGCGAATACGACCATGGCGACACGGACGCCCGGACCTCCAGGAACCGGTTCGACGCGGCGACTCAGGGCACCCCGTTAGCCGAAAAGACCAAGGTACCGCTGGAGATCGAGACCCGGGACGGGCAGACGAGCATCGGCGGCACGGTCGAGGTCAGTGCCGGGGCCACGCGCATCGTCGCCGACGTGCAGTACTTCAGTCTCCGCCGCGCCTGGCCCGTCGCCAACGACAGGTTCCCGCTTCGCCTCACGAGGAGTTAATGATGACATCCCCCTTACGCGTGTTCTGCCTCGTGGCCCTGGTACTCGCCATAGCCCTGAACGCCCGGGCCGAGGTCGCCTTCCCCGAGCCCGGGGGGTTCATGCACGCCCTCTACCGCCAGGACTTCCCGGCCAACCTCGAGGCCGCCCGCAACGGTGATGCCAGAGCACAGGTCCTCGTCGGGGTGGCATACACGATCGGACTCGATCGCCAGGACGTACCCATCGATTTCCCCAAGGCGGCCAAGTGGATCAAGAAGGCCGCCGCCCAGGATCTCGCCGAAGGTCTCTATGCCCTGGGGGGCATGTACGCCGCCGGCTACACCGTGGAGAAGAGCCCGGAGAAATGGCTCGAGCTCACCGCCGAGGCCGGCGAGCAGGGCTTTCCCAAGGCGCAACGTGAACTACGTTACGCATATCGGGACGGTGATGAAAGGAACGACATTGAACCGAATGACGAGAAATACCTGTACTGGCTCAGGAAGTATGCCCAGAGCGGTGCGACCGATGGCATGTGGGAACTAGCTGGCCGGTACTTGCGAGGTGACATAGTCGATAAAAACGAAAAAAAAGCGTTTCAATTATTAAAAAAAGCAGCGGAAATGGATGACCTAACAGCACAGGGCCGTCTTGG
>NZ_JBHFPQ010000012.1:0-15717 GCF_041949875.1 Arhodomonas sp. KWT2 | reverse complement strand
CGCGCGCGCCGCACCCCCGTACTTCTCCGCCATCACCTTCGTCATCGCCGCCGTCAGCGTCGTCTTGCCATGGTCAACGTGACCAATCGTTCCCACGTTCACGTGCGGCTTCGTGCGCTCAAACTTCTCCTTGGACACGGCTCACCTCATCTGGGCTGAATTCTGTTAACGCTATAAACCCGACTGGCCAAGGGCTCAGCCGGCCTTCTTGATCACTTCGTCGGCGATGTTCGCCGGCGCCTCGGCATACCCCACGAACTCCATGCTGTAGGACGCACGACCCTGGGTCGCGGACCGCAGGTCCGTGGCGTAACCGAACATCTCCTTCAGCGGCACCTCGGCGCGGATCACCTTGCCGGTCGGCCCGTCCTCCATACCCTGGACCGTGCCGCGGCGGCGATTGACGTCCCCCATGACGTCGCCCATGAACTCCTCGGGCGTCACCACCTCGACCTTCATTACGGGCTCGAGCAGCACCGGATCCGCCTTCGCGAAGCCGTCCTTGAACGCCATCGAGCCGGCGATCTTGAACGCCATCTCCGAGGAGTCCACGTCGTGGTAGGACCCGTCGAAGAGCGTGACCTTGAGGTCGACCACCGGGAAGCCCGCGAGCACGCCGTTCGCCATCTGCTCCTGGATGCCCTGGTCCACCGAGGGGATGTACTCCTTCGGCACCACGCCGCCGACGATCTTGTTCTCGAAGGCGTAGCCCTCGCCGCGCTCCTGCGGCGCCATCTTGATCCACACGTGACCGTACTGACCGCGGCCGCCGGACTGACGGACGAACTTGCCCTCCGTCTCGATCTCCTTCCGGATGGTCTCGCGGTAGGCCACCTGGGGCTGGCCGATGTTGGCCTCGACCTTGAACTCGCGCTTGAGGCGGTCGACGATGATCTCCAGGTGAAGCTCACCCATGCCGGAGATGATGGTCTGGCCGGACTCCTCGTCCGTGCGCACCTGGAAGGACGGGTCCTCCTGGGCCAGCTTGCCCAGCGCAACGCCCATCTTCTCCTGGTCGCTCTTGGTCTTCGGCTCCACCGCGACGGAGATCACCGGATCCGGGAACTCCATGCGCTCCAGGGTGATCCGGTTGTCCTTGTCGCAGAGGGTGTCACCCGTGGTGACCTCCTTGAGACCGATGGCCGCCGCGATATCGCCGGCGCGAACCTCCTCGATCTCCTTGCGCTCCTTCGAGTGCATCTGAACGATGCGGCCGAAGCGCTCGCGCTTGCCCTTGACCGGGTTCCAGACGGAATCGCCGGAACGGATGACACCGGAGTAGACGCGGAAGAAGGTCAGCGTACCGACGTACGGATCGGTCGCGATCTTGAACGCCAGAGCGGCGAACGGCTCGTCGTCCCCGGCCGGGCGGGTCGCGGGGGTACCGTCCTCGAGCTCACCCTCGATCGGCGGCACGTCCACCGGCGACGGCAGGTACTCGACCACGGCGTCGAGCAGCGCCTGGATGCCCTTGTTCTTGAACGCGGTGCCGCAGAACACGGGCACGATCTCGTTGGCCAGCGTCTGCGCGCGGATACCGCGGTTGATCTCCTCGACCGTGAGCTCCTCACCCTCGAGGTACTTCTCCATCAGGGCCTCGTCACCCTCGGCCGCGGCCTCCACGAGCTGCTCGCGATACTCCGCGGCCATCTCCTGGAGCTCCGCCGGGACGTCGACCTGATCATAGGTGACGCCCTGATCCTTCATATTCCAGTAGATGGCCTTCATGCGCACGAGGTCGACCACGCCCTGGAAGTCGTCCTCCGCGCCGATGGAAAGCTGCATGGGCACCGCGTTGGCACCGAGACGCTCGCGCACCATCTGGATGCAGCGGTAATAGTCCGCACCCATCTTGTCCATCTTGTTGACGAACACCATGCGCGGCACGCTGTACTTGTTCGCCTGCCGCCACACTGTCTCCGTCTGCGGCTCAACACCGGCGTTCGCGTCCAGCACGCATACCGCACCGTCGAGCACACGCAGCGAACGCTCCACCTCGATGGTGAAGTCCACGTGCCCGGGCGTGTCGATGATGTTGATCCGGTGCTCCGGATACTGCTGGTCCATGCCACGCCAGAACGTGGTGGTCGCAGCAGAGGTGATCGTGATACCGCGCTCCTGCTCCTGCTCCATCCAGTCCATGACCGCCGCACCCTCGTGCACCTCGCCCATCTTGTGGGAGATGCCGGTGTAGAACAGGATGCGCTCGGTCGCGGTGGTCTTGCCGGCATCGATGTGCGCCATGATGCCGATGTTGCGGTAGCGCTCGATCGGTGTCTTGCGTGCCACTGCGGAATTCCCCGTACGTGTTACCAGCGGAAGTGCGAAAAGGCCTTGTTCGCCTCCGCCATGCGATGCGTATCCTCGCGCTTCTTGACGGCTGCACCGCGGTTGTCGGCGGCCTCCAGCAGCTCGTTGGCGAGACGATGACCCATGGTGGTCTCACCCCGCTTGCGTGCGGAATCGATGATCCAGCGCATCGCCAGCGTATTGCGGCGCTCGGGCCGGACCTCGACGGGCACCTGGTAGGTGGCGCCACCGACACGGCGGGACTTCACCTCGACGACCGGGCGCACGTTCTCGAGCGCGGTCTCAAGGACCTCCATGGGATCCTCGTGCCCCTTGGCGGTGACACGATCAAGCGCGCCGTAGACAATCCGCTCGGCGACCGAGCGCTTGCCGTCGCGCATGATGAAATTGACGAAGCGGGTCAGCATCTCACTGCCGAACTTGGGATCCGGCAGGACCTTCCGCTTGGGAACTTCTCTTCTTCTCGGCATCGCGTTAACTCACCCTCTCTGCAGGAACGGTTCAGCGCTCAGCTCTTGGGCCGCTTGGCGCCGTACTTGGAGCGGCCCTGGCGGCGCTTGTCGACACCGGCGGTATCGAGAGAGCCACGCACCGTGTGATAACGCACGCCCGGCAGGTCCTTGACACGGCCGCCGCGGATCAGCACCACGGAGTGCTCCTGGAGGTTGTGGCCCTCGCCGCCGATGTAGCTCGCCACCTCGTAGCCGTTGGTCAGCCGGACACGCGCGACCTTGCGCAGCGCCGAGTTCGGCTTCTTCGGCGTGGTGGTGTAGACGCGGGTGCACACCCCGCGACGCTGAGGACAGGCCTCGAGCGCGGGAACGTTGCTCTTCGCCGCCCGGTGCTTACGCCCCTTCCGAACCAGCTGGTTGATGGTTGCCATAAGACGCTGACTCCAAAAGTAAAACGAACGACAGGCCGGGACCCCCGGCCTGTCGAAAGTGGGTAATTGTATGGACCCCCCGGGGGAGTGTCAACACGGCCTCCCCGGGGGGCGTGGCAGCGCGCTTACTCGCCCGCGCTGTCGTCCCGGAAGCCGCCCTCGTGGACGGCGCCGCCACCGAGGTGGGGCATCGCCGGCGGAACCATGTCCAGCTCCGTTGCCGGCCGCTGCTGACGCTGGTGGCGTTCCGCGTGATAGGCGAACCCGGTGCCCGCCGGGATCAGGCGGCCGACGATGACGTTCTCCTTCAGGCCACGGAGCTCGTCGCGGGCACCGCGGGTCGCGGCGTCCGTGAGCACCCGGGTGGTCTCCTGGAAGGAGGCCGCCGAGATGAAGGAATCCGTCGCCAGCGACGCCTTGGTGATGCCGAGCAGCATGGGCTCGAAACGGGCCGCTTCCTTGCCCTGGGCCTCGAGCTGCTCGTTCTCCTCGAGCACCCGGCCCCAGTCCGCCTGCTCACCCCGCAGGTAGCGGGTGTCGCCGGCGTCCCGGATCTCGACCTTGCGCAGCATCTGCCGGGCGATGACCTCGATGTGCTTGTCGTTGATCTTCACGCCCTGCAGGCGGTAGACGTCCTGGATCTCGCGGACGATATAGCTCGCCAGCTCCGTGACACCGAGCAGCCGGAGTATATCGTGGGGGTTCGGCTCGCCATCGGCGATGACCTCGCCCTTCTCCACGTGCTCGCCCTCGAAGACGGTGACATTGCGCCACTTCGGAATGAGCTCCTCGTAGGTCTCACCGTCCAGCATGGTGATGACCAGGCGCTGCTTGCCCTTGGTCTCCTTGCCGAAGGACACGGTACCGGAGACCTCGGCCAGGATCGCCGGCTCCTTGGGCTTGCGCGCCTCGAAGAGGTCCGCCACGCGCGGCAGACCACCGGTGATGTCACGGGTCTTGGACGACTCCTGCGGGATACGGGCGATGACGTCACCGACGTCCACCTCTGCGTTGTCGTCGACACTGACGATGGCGTCCGCCGAGAGGTAGTACTGTGCCGGGATGTCGGTGCCGGCGAGGTTGAGGTCGTTGCCGTCCTCGTCCACCAGCTTGATCATCGGCCGCAGGTCCTTGTGCGCCACGCGCTCCTCGGTCTGCCGGCCGTTGGAGTCGACGACGGTGCGCCGGATCTCGCCGTTGCCGCGGGTCTTCGGATCCGTGACCACGAGGCTGGACAGACCGGTGACCTCGTCGACCTCCCGGTTGACGGTCACGCCCTCGACGAAGTCGAAGAACTTCAGCCGGCCCTTCACCTCTGTGATGATCGGATGGGTATGCGGATCCCAGTTCGCGACGATCTGGCCCGCCTCCACCGCCTCGTTGTCCTGCACCGCGATGGTCGCGCCGTAGGGGACCTTGTAGCGCTCACGCTCGCGGCCGTACTCGTCCATGACGGTGATCTCGCCGGAGCGCGATACGGCGACGAGGTTGCCGGAGTGGTGCTGCACGGTCTTGAGGTTGTGCAGCCGGGCAGTGCCGGCCGCCTTGACCTCGACGTTGCTCACCGACGCCGCACGGGAGGCCGCGCCGCCGATGTGGAACGTACGCATGGTCAGCTGCGTGCCCGGCTCGCCGATGGACTGCGCGGCGATAACGCCGACGGACTCGCCGACGTTGACCTTGTGGCCGCGCGCGAGGTCACGGCCGTAGCAGTTCGCGCAAACGCCGTGGCGGGTCTCGCAGGTGATCGGCGAACGCACCCAGACCTCGTCGACGCCTTCGTGCTCGAGCATGTCGACACGCAGCTCGTCGAGCAGTGTGCCGGCCTCGAGCACCACCTCGGTGCCTCCCGGACGGGTCACATCCTGGGCGACTACCCGGCCGAGGACCCGCTCGCGCAGGGGCTCGACCACGTCACCACCCTCGATGATCGGGGTCATCTTGAGGCCGCGGTAGGTGCCGCAGTCCGCCTCGGTGACGACCAGGTCCTGGGACACGTCCACGAGCCGGCGGGTCAGGTACCCGGAGTTCGCCGTCTTCAGCGCCGTGTCCGCGAGGCCCTTGCGGGCACCGTGGGTCGAGATGAAGTACTGCAGGACGTTGAGGCCCTCGCGGAAGTTCGCCGTGATCGGGGTCTCGATGATCGAGCCGTCCGGCTTCGCCATGAGGCCGCGCATGCCGGCGAGCTGGCGGATCTGCGCGGCAGAGCCACGGGCGCCGGAGTCGGCCATCATGAAGATCGAGTTGGTCGATTTCTGCTCGATCTCCTTGCCCTCGGCATCGGTCGCCGTCTCCTTGCCGAGGCGCTCCATCATCGCGCGGGCGACCTCGTCGTTGGTGTGCGACCAGATGTCGATGACCTTGTTGTAGCGCTCGCCGTTGGTGACCAGGCCCGAGGCGTACTGCTCCTCGATGTCCTTCACCTCCTCCTCGGCGCGCTCGAGGATCTCCGCCTTCTCCGGCGGGATCACCATGTCCTCCATGCCGATGGACACCGCGGCACGGGTGGACATGTGGAAGCCGAGGTACATCAGCTGGTCGGCGAAGACCACGGTGGCCTTGAGGCCGAGGCGGCGATAGCAGGTGTTGATCGCCTCGGAGATCGCCTTCTTGGTCATGTCCCGGTCGACCAGCGAGAACGGCAGCCCGTCGGGGACGATGTCGTAGAGCAGCGCGCGGCCCGCGGTGGTCTCCACCCGGTGCACGGACTCGGTGACGTTGCCGTCGTCGTCCTGCACGACCTCACGGATGCGCACCTGCACGCGCGCCTGGAGCTGGATCTGGCGGCTCTCGTAGGCACGGTGGATCTCCTGGGTATCAGAGAACACCATGCCCTCGCCGCGCCGCCCGACCAGCGACAGGGTCATGTAGTACAGGCCCAGCACGATGTCCTGGGAGGCCCCGATGATGGGCTCACCGGAGGCCGGCGAGAGCACGTTGTTCGACGACATCATCAGCGCCCGCGCCTCGAGCTGCGCCTCGATGGACAGCGGCACGTGCACCGCCATCTGGTCGCCGTCGAAGTCGGCGTTGAACGCCGGGCAGACCAGCGGGTGCAGCTGGATCGCCTTGCCCTCGATGAGCACCGGCTCGAACGCCTGGATGCCCAGGCGGTGGAGCGTGGGCGCGCGGTTGAGCATCACCGGGTGCTCGCGGATGACGTCCTCGAGGATGTCCCAGACCTCGGGGGTCTCGCGCTCGACCAGTTTCTTGGCGGCCTTGATGGTGGTCGCCAGACCCAGGCGCTGCAGGCGCGAGAAAATGAACGGCTTGAACAGCTCCAGCGCCATGCGCTTGGGCAGGCCGCACTGGTGCAGGCGCAGGGTCGGACCGACCACGATCACGGAGCGCCCGGAGTAGTCCACGCGCTTGCCCAGCAGGTTCTGGCGGAACCGCCCCTGCTTGCCCTTGATCATGTCCGCCAGCGACTTCAGCGGCCGGCGGTTGGTGCCGGTGATCGCCCGGCCGCGGCGGCCGTTGTCGAGCAGCGCGTCCACGGACTCCTGGAGCATGCGCTTCTCGTTGCGCACGATGATGTCCGGCGCCGAGAGCTCGAGCAGCCGCTTGAGACGGTTGTTCCGGTTGATCACGCGCCGGTAGAGATCGTTGAGATCCGAGGTCGCGAAGCGGCCGCCGTCCAGCGGCACGAGCGGACGCAGGTCCGGCGGCAGCACCGGCAGGACCGTCATGATCATCCACTCGGGCTTGTTGCCGGACTCGAGGAACGATTCCACGAGCTTGAGCCGCTTGGACAGCCGCTTGATCTTGGACTCGGAATTGGTCGCGTCCATGTCCTCGCGCAGCCGCGCCGCCTCGTCCTGGAGCTCCAGGCTCTTGAGCAGCTCGAACACGGCCTCCGCGCCCATGCGCGCGTCGAACTCGTCACCGTACTGCTCCACCGCGTCGAGATAGCCGTCGTCGGTGAGCAGCTGACCGCGCTCCAGCGGCGTCATGCCCGGATCGATAACGATGAACGCCTCGAAGTAGAGCACCCGCTCGATGTCGCGCAGGGTCATGTCGAGAAGCAGGCCGATGCGCGAGGGCAGCGACTTGAGGAACCAGATGTGGGCCACCGGGCTCGCCAGGTCGATGTGGCCCATGCGCTCGCGGCGCACCTTCGCCAGCGTCACCTCGACGCCGCACTTCTCGCAGACCACACCCCGGTGCTTGAGGCGCTTGTACTTGCCGCACAGGCACTCGTAGTCCTTGACCGGGCCGAAGATCTTCGCGCAGAACAGCCCGTCGCGCTCCGGCTTGAAGGTCCGGTAGTTGATGGTCTCGGGCTTCTTGACCTCGCCGTAGGACCAGGACCGGATCTTCTCCGGCGACGCCAGGCTGATGCGGATGGCGTCGAAGTCATCAAGCTGCGCACCCGGCTGCTTGAACAGATTCAGAAGGTCTTTCATAACCGCTGCCCGTCCAACTGTAGTTGGCAAATTCGCTGCGGGGACACCCCGCCCCGCTCAGGCCGGCCGCCCATGGCGGCCGGCGCGCTGTCTGGCATCGGGACCGCACCGCGGCCCCGTCGCCCCGTCAGTCGTGCTCCAGCTCGATGTCGATACCGAGCGACCGGATCTCCTTGACGAGCACGTTGAACGACTCCGGCATGCCCGCCTCCATGCGGTGATCGCCGTCCACGATGTTCTTGTACATCTTGGTACGGCCCGGCACGTCGTCCGACTTGACCGTGAGCATCTCCTGGAGCGTATAGCTCGCGCCGTACGCCTCCAGCGCCCACACCTCCATCTCGCCGAAGCGCTGGCCGCCGAACTGGGCCTTGCCGCCGAGCGGCTGCTGGGTGACCAGCGAGTACGGCCCCGTCGAACGGGCATGCATCTTGTCGTCGACCAGGTGGTTGAGCTTGAGGATGTGCATGTAGCCGACGGTCACCGGCCGGTCGAAGGCCTCGCCGGTGCGCCCGTCGTACAGCGTCGTCTGCCCGGACGTCGGCAGGCCGGCGAGCTCGAGCATCGCCTTGATGTCGTCCTCGTTGGCACCGTCGAACACCGGCGTGGCCATGGGCACGCCACCGCGGAGGTTGCCCGCCAGCTCCAGCACCTCCCCGTCGCTCAGCGAGTCGAGGTCCTCCTGCTTGCCGGAACGGTTGTAGATCCGGCCCAGGAAGTCGCGGATGTCGGTCACGCTGCGCTGGGCGTCGAGCATCTCGCCGATACGCCGGCCGAGGCCCTTGGCGGCCCAGCCCAGGTGGGTCTCGAGCACCTGGCCGATGTTCATGCGCGAGGGCACGCCCAGCGGCGAAAGCACCACATCGATGGCCTCGCCGTTCTCGTCGAACGGCATGTCCTCGACCGGGACCACTCGGGAGATCACGCCCTTGTTGCCATGACGGCCGGCGAGCTTGTCGCCGGGCTGGATACGCCGGCGAACGGCCAGGTAGACCTTGACCATCTTGAGCACACCCGGGGCGAGGTCGTCGCCCGCGGTGATCTTGCCCTTCTTCTCCTCGAAGCGGTCATCGAAGGCCTTGCGCTGCGCCTCGAGCTGCTCCTTGACCTTCTCGAGCTGCTGGGTGACCTCGTCGTCGCGCAGACGGATCTCGAACCAGCGGCTGCGCTCGACGCCGCGGAGATACTCCTCGGTGAGCTCGGTGCCGGCGCGCAGCCCGTTCGGGCCGCCCTCCGCGACCTTGCCCACGAGCAGGCGCTCGAGACGGGCGAAGGCGTCGTTCTCGAAGATGCGGTACTGGTCGTTGAGGTCCTTGCGCACCGCCGCGAGGGCATCCGACTCGATGGACAGCGCACGCTGATCCTTCTCGACGCCGTCGCGGGTGAACACCTGCACGTCGATGACCGTGCCGTCCATGCCGGAGGGCACCCGCTGCGAGGTGTCCTTCACGTCGGACGCCTTCTCGCCGAAGATCGCGCGCAGCAGCTTCTCCTCAGGGGTGAGCTGGGTTTCGCCCTTGGGCGTGACCTTGCCCACGAGGATGTCGCCCGCCTTGACCTCGGCGCCGATGTAGACGATGCCGGACTCGTCCAGGCGCGAGAGCGCGCCTTCGCCCACGTTCGGGATGTCGGCGGTGATCTCCTCCGGGCCGAGCTTGGTGTCCCGGGCCACGCAGGTGAGCTCCTCGATGTGGATCGTGGTGTAGCGATCCTCCTGGACCACCCGCTCGGAGACGAGGATCGAGTCCTCGAAGTTGTAGCCGTTCCAGGGCATAAACGCGACGCGCATGTTCTGCCCGAGCGCGAGCTCGCCCATGTCCGTGGACGGGCCGTCGGCGAGGACGTCGCCGCGGGCCACCACCTCACCGGGGCGCACCAGCACCTTCTGGTTCTGACAGGTGTTCTGGTTCGAGCGCGTGTACTTGGTGAGGTTGTAGATATCGACACCCGGCTCGCCCGGTGCGGTCTCCCCGTCGTTGACGCGGACCACCACGCGCGCAGCGTCGACCTGCTCGACCACGCCGCCGCGGTCGGCGCAGACCGTCACGCCGGAGTCCACCGCCACCGAGCGCTCCATGCCGGTACCCACCAGGGGCTTGTCGGCGCGCAGGGTCGGCACGGCCTGGCGCTGCATGTTCGCGCCCATGAGCGCGCGGTTGCCGTCGTCATGCTCGAGGAACGGCACCAGCGAGGCAGCCACCGAGACGATCTGCTTCGGCGAGACGTCCATGTACTGGACCTTGTCCGGGGTGGACATGCCGAACTCGTTCTGGTGGCGGATCGAGATCAGGTCGTCGACCAGGCGGCCTTCCTCGTCCACGCGGGCGTTGGCCTGCGCGATGATGTAGCGCGACTCCTCGATCGCGGAAAGGTAGTCCACGTCGTTGGTGACCTGGCCGTCCACGACCTTGCGGTAAGGCGTCTCGAGGAAACCGTAGCGGTTGGTGCGCGCGTACACCGCGAGCGAGTTGATCAGGCCGATATTCGGCCCTTCCGGGGTCTCGATCGGGCACACCCGGCCGTAGTGGGTCGGGTGAACGTCACGGACCTCGAAGCCGGCCCGCTCGCGGGTGAGACCGCCCGGCCCGAGCGCCGAGACGCGGCGCTTGTGGGTGACCTCGGAGAGGGGGTTGTTCTGGTCCATGAACTGCGAGAGCTGCGAGGAGCCGAAGAACTCCTTGATCGCCGCCGCCACCGGCTTGGCGTTGATCAGCTCCTGGGGCATCAGCCCCTCGCTCTCCGCCAGGCTCAGGCGCTCGCGCACGGCACGCTCGACGCGCACCAGGCCGACGCGGAAGACATTCTCGGCCATCTCGCCGACACAGCGCACGCGGCGGTTGCCGAGGTGGTCGATGTCGTCGGTGCTGCCGTGACCGTTGCGGATGCTGATCAGCTCGTGGAGAACCGCGAAGATGTCGCTGTGATCCAGCACGCCCTCGCCGGTGACCTCGTCCCGGCCGACCCGCAGATTGAACTTCATCCGGCCCACCGGCGAGAGGTCGTAGCGGTCGGCGCTGAAGAACAGGTTCTCGAACAGGTTCTCCGCGGCCTCCTTGGTCGGCGGCTCGCCCGGGCGCATCATCCGGTAGATCTCCACCAGCGCCTCGAGCTGGGTCCGGGTGGAGTCGATGCGCAGGGTGTTGGAGATGTACGGACCGCGGTCCAGATCGTTGACGAACAGCGTGTCGAAGGTCTCCACGCCGGCGTCGCGCATCTGCTGGACGAGCTCCTCGCCGAGCTCCGCGTTCGCCTCGGCCAGGATCTCGCCGGTGCCCGCATCGATCACGTCGTGGGCGAGGACCTTGCCGGCGAGATAGTCGTCCGGCACCTCCAGCTCCGTGAGCCCCGCCTTCTCCATCTGCCGGATGTGGCGCGCGGTGATCCGCCGGCCGCTCTCGACGATGACGTCCTCGCCCGCGCGGATGTCGAACGCCGCGGTCTCGCCGCGCAGGCGCTCCGGCACCAGGTCGAGCACGATCCGGCCGTCGCGGAACCGGTAGGTGTTCTTGTCGAAGAACAGGTCCAGCATCTGCGTGTTGTCGAACCCGAGCGCACGCAGCAGCACCGTCGCCGGCAGCTTACGGCGGCGGTCAATGCGCACGAAGATGCAGTCCTTCGGGTCGAACTCGAAATCGAGCCACGAGCCGCGGTAGGGAATGACCCGCGCGGTATAGAGCAGCTTGCCCGAGGAATGGGTCTTGCCCTTGTCGTGATCGAAGAACACACCCGGCGAGCGGTGGAGCTGGGAGACGATCACCCGCTCCGTGCCGTTGACGACGAAGGTGCCGTTGCGGGTCATCAACGGCAGCTCGCCCATGTAGACTTCCTGCTCCTTGATGTCCTTGACGGTGCGCGCGTCCTTGTCGTAGATCACCAGTCGCACGAGCACGCGCAGCGGCGCGGCGTAGGTCAGCCCGCGGAGCTGGCACTCCTTGACGTCGAACGCCGGGTCGCCGATGCGGTAGCTGACGTACTCCAGGGCCGCGCTGCCGGAGTAGCTCTCGATCGGGAACACGGACCTGAACGCACCGTGCAGACCGCCTTCCTCGCGGCCGTCCGGATCGCGCTCGAGCTGCAGGAAGTCACGGTACGACTCGATCTGAGTGGCGAGGAGATAGGGGACATCCAGGATGTTCGGCTGCTTGCCAAAGTCGTTCCGGATGCGCTTCTTTTCGGTGAAAGAGTAGGCCATCGAGCTTCCTCACCCAGGATTTGGTTCCAGTGGCGTGTCCAAAGCGCTGCCCACCGCGATGGGCAGGGCTTTGGGCCGCCTGTGACACAAACAGGGAAAGGCCGGCAGCCCGTGGCCGCCAGCCATTCCCCGTCATCAAGCTGAAAGTGCTTGTATCGCCAAGCCCTTACTTCAGCTCCACGGAGGCACCCGCCTCCTCCAGCTTGGCCTTGATCTCCTCGGCCTCGTCCTTGCTGGCGCCTTCCTTGACCGGGGCCGGCGCACCCTCGACGACCTCCTTCGCCTCCTTCAGGCCAAGGCCGGTGACGCCGCGCACGGCCTTGATCACGGCAACCTTGTTGGAACCGAAGCTGGAGAGCACGACGTCGAACTCGGTCTGCTCTTCCTCGGCAGCGGCCTCACCACCACCGCCGGCGGCCGGCGCGGCCGCGACAGCGGCAGCGGCGGTGACGCCGAACTTCTCTTCCATCGCCTCGATCAGCTCAACGACCTCCATGACGGACATGGAGGCAATAGTCTCAAGAATATCGTCCTTAGAAACGGCCATCGTCAAATCTCCTCAGCGTTGACGCGTAATCGTCGAAATACCAGACAGCAGCGACAGTCAGGATCGCAGCGGCGCCGCGCGTTACTGCTTGGCGTCCTTCACTGCAGCGAGCGTACGGACCAGCTTGCCGGGCACCTCGTTGAGGGTCGTGGCAAGCTTCTGGACCGGCGCACGCATCGTCGCCATGAGGCGGCTGACCGCCTCGTCGTAGGTCGGCAGACTGGCCAGACGTTCCAGCTCGGCGGCGCCGTAACGCTCACCGCCGACGGCAACCATCTTGACCACGAGCTGCTCGCGCTCCTTACCGAAATCGCGGATAACGCGAGCGGCCGACCCGGGATCCTCCTGCGAGAAGGCAAGAAGCAGCGGGCCCTCGAGCCCCTCCGACATGCACTCGAAGTCGGTGCCCTCCACCGCCCGCTTGGCGAGGGTGTTCTTGAGCACCTTGAGGTACACACCGGACTCGCGCGCCTTCACACGCAGCCGATCCATGTCACCGGCATTCAGCCCGCGATACTCCGCCGCAACGGCGGAATGGGCGTCAGCGGCGACACTGGCAACCTCCTGCACCATCCGCTTTTTCTGTTCCAGACTCAGTCCCATTGCTTTCCTCCTGGAACGCGGTTGGTTCGAAGGGGCAGCCGGCCGTGACCGGCAACCCCGGGGACGGTTTCCGCCCCCGGCCCGCTCCGTGGCGGGCCGGACGGTGGCCCCTTCGCAGGATGGTCGATCCTGTCTGGGCTGCACCGTCTGCGCAGGCGGCCTCGCGGCCTTTAAGCGCTTTCGCGCACCATGCGGTCTTAGACGGCTGTCGCGTCGACGACAGCCTCAAGACCCTTGCGGGTGCGCCGGCCGGGCCGGCGCACCGTCATTCATGCACTCAGGGACGCGAGGTCGATCGAGACCCCGGGACCCATCGTGGTGGAGACCGTCACCCGCTTGAGGTAGGTCCCCTTGGAGGTGGACGGCTTGACCTTGTTGAGGTCGATGATCAGCGCCTCGAGGTTCTGGCGCAGCTGATCGACCCCGAAATCCACCTTACCGAGGGTGCAGTGGATCAGGCCGCCGCGGTCCGTACGATAGCGAACCTGACCGGCCTTGGCGTTCTGCACCGCCTCGGTCACGTCGGTGGTCACCGTGCCGACCTTGGGGTTCGGCATCAGCCCGCGCGGACCCAGCACCGGGCCAAGCCGGCCGACGACGCCCATGGTGTCCGGCGTGGCGATGACCACGTCGAAATTCAGCTCGCCGCCCTGGATGCGCTCGGCGAGATCCTCCAGGCCAACGACGTCGGCGCCCGCCGCCTCGGCGGCCTCGGCGTTCGCGCCCTGGGCGAAGACCGCGATGCGCACGGTCTTGCCGGTGCCGTTGGGCAGCACGGTGGAGCCGCGGACCACCTGGTCCGACTTGCGCGGATCGACACCGAGATTGACGGACACGTCGACGGACTCGGTGAAGCGTGCGTTGGCGAGCTCCTTGAGCAGCCCGAACGCCTCATCGGCCTGGTACAGGCGCGTCGCGTCGATTCGCTCGCGGAACATCTGCTTGCGCTTGCTCAGCTTCGCCATGGCTTAAACCCCCTCCACGTCGAGGCCCATCGAGCGCGCGCTACCCGCGATGGTGCGCACCGCCGCGTCCATATCGGCCGCGTTGAGGTCCGGCCACTTGGTGCGGGCAATCTCCTCGAGCTGCTCGCGGTTGACCTTGCCCACCTTGTTGGTATTGGGCTGGCCGCTGCCCGACTTGATGCCGGCCGCCTTCTTCAGCAGGATCTGGGCCGGCGGTGTCTTGGTGATGAACGTGAAACTGCGGTCGCTGTAGACCGTAATCACCACCGGGGTCGGCAGCCCCGGCTCCATCTCCTGGGTCTGCGCATTAAACTGCTTGCAGAACTCCATGATGTTGACGCCGTGCTGACCCAGCGCCGGGCCCACCGGCGGGCTCGGATTGGCCTGACCGGCGGCCACCTGCAGCTTGATGTAGGCTTCGACCTTCTTTGCCATGACGGACTCCTGATAGTGGGTAATGACGCCGGCGGACTGGTTACCCCGGCTCCCCGGAACGGCCCGCGCGGTGGCTGCCGCGCGGCCGGACTAGCCCTTCTCGACCTGACTGAACTCGAGCTCCACGGGGGTCGAGCGCCCGAAGATGAGCACCGCAACGCGCAGGCGGCTCTTCTCGTAGTTGACCTCCTCGACCACGCCGTTGAAGTCGGTGAACGGCCCGTCGATGACGCGCACCACTTCGCCAACCTCGAAGAGCACCTTCGGCCGCGGCTTCTCGGTGCCCTCCTTGACGCGATTGAGGATCTGCTCGGCCTCGCGCTCGGAGATGGGGGCGGGACGGTCACTGGAGCCGCCGATGAAGCCCATGACCCGCGGCACGTTGCGCACGAGGTGCCACGTCTCGTCGGTCATCTCCATCTGGACCAGCACGTAGCCGGGGAAGAACTTCCGCTCGCTACGCCGCTTCTGCCCGTCCTTGATCTCGACCACCTCCTCGGTGGGAACGAGGATCTCACCGAACTGGTCTTCCATGCCCGCCCGGCGCACACGCTCCTGAAGGGAGCGCTTCACCTGGTTTTCGAACCCCGAGTAGGCGTGGACCACATACCAGCGCTTCGCCATCAGGGATCAACCTCCAGGTCGCACGAGGGACTCAACCCCCCAAAGGAAAAACATATCCAGCAGCCAGAGCATGACCGCGACCAGCAGCACCATCGCGATGACGATCATGGTCGTCTGCAGCGTCTCCTGGCGGGTCGGCCAGACCACACGCCGGAGCTCCTGACGTGATTCACGGGCGAAGGCCCAGGCGGCCCGACCGCGTACGGTCGACATGGCGATGCCAATGGACACCGCCGCCACCGCGATCAACCCGATGGCCCGGTACAGCACGGACTGCGCCTCGAACCAGTAGAAGGCGACCACCCCGAGCAGGAACAGCCCGATGGCGGCGGCCAGCTTCAGGGAATCGAGCGGCGAGGACTGACTTTCGGCTCTGGCACTCATGAACTGCCTGCAAAAACACTACGCCGCCTCCTGTATCAGGGCGGCGGCGTCGATATCAGATGGCAGGCCAGGAGGGACTCGAACCCCCAACCTGCGGTTTTGGAGACCGCTGCTCTGCCAATTGAGCTACTGGCCTATAACCGATGCCGGCGGGCGTCGCACACCGGCGAATTGACTAGAGTAAACGAAAGCGGGCCGCGAGGAAACCCCTCGCGGCCTCGCCGGCCTTACTCGATGATCTTGGAGACGACGCCGGCGCCGACGGTACGACCGCCCTCACGCACCGCGAAACGCAGCCCCTCTTCCATGGCGATCGGCGCGATCAGCGACACCGTCATCTTCACGTTGTCGCCCGGCATCACCATCTC
>NZ_JBHFPQ010000001.1:0-1032 GCF_041949875.1 Arhodomonas sp. KWT2 | reverse complement strand
CTGCGTGCCGCTGCCCAGGCAGTGGCACGAGGGGCTGGAGGTCGTCGTGACCGTGCGTCCCTCACTGGTCGGGGATTCCTACGAGGAGCGCCAGCAGAACTACGTCGAGCGCCGGGACAACGGCACGCTGGACCTCGAGCGTACGGTGGCGGTGCCGCGCTACGGCGACCCCGACAGGGCCACGCTCTGGCTCCAGGCCCTGCCCGGCGGACGCTACGCCGTGGTGGTCAGCGAGGTCGACCCGCCCCACGAGGACTGGCCCGGCGAGATCCGGGGCTGGCCTCAGCCTTCGGATGCCTACCGGCGGAAGCTGATTGACCAGCGACTCGAGGAAATACGAGGCACGCTGGAACGCACCCGAAAGAACCTGGCTTTAGCGAAATCCGGGAATCAGGAAACCTTCGACCGGTACTGGAAAATCGACATGCGGTTAGTCCCTGAAGACCTGGAGGGATACACCGGCCCGGAGGACGTGAAATACAAGAAGTATCTGGTAGATACCCTGGAGAGAGGGATTTCGCACAGTAAAAGGCGAATCAGAAAGTTGCAGGAGGCACGCCCATGAGCGCGAGACTTGCGGAACCCGCCAAGAAAACGTACCAGGAACCGGCGGACAAGGAGACCTTTTTCGGTGATGAGGCCGGCGTGGTTGACCGTGCCGCCATACAGAGGGAACACAGAACAGACCCAAAAAACCCCTGCGACACGAACCTGTTCATCGGCGTGTTCTTCGACGGCACGGGCAACAACTACGCCGGGAGCTTCAACCGCCAGGACCACAGCGAGTCCAACGTCGCCCGCCTCTACAGCGCCTTCCCCGGGCTGAGCGTCCCCGGCGTGCTCCCGCCCCAGACCGACTGGGTCGACCCCGAGGGGCGTTACGACAACTACTTCCGCATCTACGTCCCCGGCGTCGGCACCCCCTTCCCCCAGGTCGGTGACTCCGGCGGGGGATGGATCGACGGCCCGCTCGGCGGCGCCGCCGGTCTCCATGGCCAGGTCCGCCTGCTCTGGGCCCTGGCGCAGGTGATC
>NZ_JBHFPQ010000053.1:0-95733 GCF_041949875.1 Arhodomonas sp. KWT2 | reverse complement strand
GTGTCACCGTCCCTGGTCGATCGCCGGATCGCGCCGGTGCGGCGCGTCATCGCCTTCCGCCCTCCTGGCGGTCGGCATGGGCCCGGGGGCAGGCCCCGGCCCGGATATCAAAAGCCTACCGCAACGCGGCGCGGATGCCGAGTCCCGCGCCGCGCTGTTTCCCGGTGGCCCTGCTAGGGGCAGGGGTTGGCGTTGTCCCGGTGGATCGCCTCTATGCCCTCGATCACCGTCTCCGGCAGCGCCAGCGTCTCGCTGTCCATGTTGCTGTGGAGCTGCTCCATGGTGGTGGCGCCGATGATGTTGCTGGTGAGGAACGGCCGCGAGTTGACGTAGGCGAGGGCCATCTGCGCCGGGTCCAGTCCGTGCTCCCGTGCCAGCGCGACGTAGCGTGCCGTTACCGTCTCGCCGGGCTCGCCCAGGTAGCGCTTGAACTGGGTGTAGCGGGTCAGGCGGGCGCCCTCCGGGCGTGCGCCGTTCAGGTACTTGCCGGTGAGCGCGCCGAAGGCTAGGGGGGAGTAGGCCAGCAGCCCGGTGTACTCGCGGTGCGCGATCTCCGCCAGTCCCACTTCGAAGCTGCGGTTGACCAGACTGTACGGGTTCTGCACCGAGACCACCCGGGGCAGGCCGTGACGCTCGGCGAGCTGGAGGAAACGCATCACGCCCCAGGGGGTCTCGTTGGAGAGGCCGATATAGCGGATCTTGCCCTCGTCGACGAGGTCCGCGAGGGCGCGCAGGGTCTCCTCGATCCCCGGCTCCACGTCCTCCTCGGGATAGGTGTAGCCCAGGCGGCCGAAGTAGTTGCTCGGACGCTTGGGCCAGTGGAGCTGGTAGAGGTCGACGTAGTCCGTCTGCAGGCGCCGGAGGCTGCCCTCCAGGGCCTGGCGCAGTCCCTGGGCGTCGTAGCTCGGCCTGCCGTCGCGGATGTGCTTCACCCCCGGGCCGACGCACTTGGTCGCCAGGAACACCGAGTCGCGGGGCGCGCCGGCGGCGAAGTAGCTGCCGATGTAGCGCTCCGTGGTGCCCCAGGTGTCCGCGTGGCTCGGCACGGGGTACATTTCGGCGGTGTCGAAGAAGTTGATCCCGCGCTCGCGGGCGGCATCCATCTGGGCGTGGGCCTCGGCCTCGGTGTTCTGGTGGCCCCAGGTCATGGTGCCCAGGCAGAGCCGGCTGACCCGTACGTCGGTATCCCCGAGTTGGCGGTATTCCATGCTGTCCCTCTCGTGGCTGGTGGGTGCCATAAGGCGGATGGGCGATCTTGCCGGAGGCATTGCCATGCGTCAGCCGCGCCGGCGCCCGGGGGCCCGAACGGGTGGCTGTATCGGCGCACCTGTCGCCGCGGTCCCGCGGTGCCCTGACGTGTGGGAATGCCTCTGGACGGATTAGTGTGCGGTGTGCCGGCCACGCGCGTCCAACCCGCGGCGGGGCCTGCGTCAAAGCTGGTATCCTCGCGGCTTCCGTTGGGTCAGGAGGGATGGCGGATGCGCGAGCTCGTACTCGGTGGCGTGAAGTCGGGCAAGAGCCGTTATGCCGAATCCAGGGCGGCGGAGACGGCCGACGTCGTCTACGTCGCGACCGCCTGTGCCGGTGACGACGCGATGGCCGAGCGTATCCGCCGCCACCGGGATCGTCGTCCCGTCCACTGGCGGACCCGCGAGACTGATATGGATCTCGCCGGGGTGCTTGCCGGCGAGGCCGCGCCCGGACGCTGTCTGCTGGTGGACTGCCTGACCTTGTGGCTGACGCGGTTCCTGGAGCAGCCGGACGCCTGGCCTGACGCCCGTACCGATCTCCTTGATGCCCTGCCCGGCCTGCCCGGCCGGGTGCTGATGGTCAGCAACGATGTGGGAGGCGGCGTGATCCCCGCCGACGCGGTGTCGCGCTGGTTCGTGGACGAGGCCGGCCGGCTCCACCAGGCCGTCGCCGAGCGCTGCGAGCGCGTCGCCCTCGTGACCGCCGGTCTCCCCCAGATACTGAAGGACGAGCGATGAGCACATCCCCAGCGATCGCACCGCCGGACACGGCGGCCATGGACCGCGCCCGGGCGCGGCAGGCCAACCTCACAAAGCCCCCGGGTTCACTGGGCCGGCTGGAGGAACTGGCCGTGCGCATGGCGGGGTTCCAGGGCAGCGAGCGCCCCTCGGCGGACCGGGTGGGCATCGTGGTGTTCGCCGCGGATCATGGCGTCGCCGCCCGGGGCGTGTCGGCCTTTCCCGCCGAGGTGACGGTGCAGATGATCGCCAACTTCGCCGCCGGCGGTGCCGCGGTAAGCGTGCTCGCTAACCGGCTCGGCGCGTCGCTGCGGGTGGTGGACGTCGGCTCAGCCACCGACTACTCGGTCCCCGAGGGCGTGACGCTGGCGCGTGCCGGCCGCGGGACAGCCGATTTTACTGTCGGGCCGGCGATGTCCGCGGAGGCCCTGGCGGCGGCCTCGGCCAGCGGCCGGGCCGCGGCGGACGAGGCCGTGGACGCCGGGGCGCAGGTGTTCGTCGGCGGGGAGATGGGTATCGCGAACACGACCGCCGCCGCCGCGGTCGCGTGTGCGCTGCTGGACGCCGAGCCCACTGAGCTGGCCGGGCCGGGCACCGGCCTCGACGCCGCCGGCGTCAGCCGCAAGGCGGCGGTGATCGGCGAGGGGCTGGCACGGCACCGCGATGCTATCAACGGGCCGGACGATGCCCTCCGTTGCCTCGGTGGTTTCGAGATCGTCGCTCTGGCGGCGGCCATGGAGCGGGCGGCGGCCAGCGGCGTGCCGACCCTGGTGGACGGGTTCATCGTGACCGTGGCGGCCCTGGCGGCGGTCCGGCGCACGCCCTCGTTGGCACCGTGGCTGATCTTCGCCCATACCTCGGACGAGCCCGGCCATCGCGCGGTGCTCCGGGCACTGGACGCCGACCCCCTGCTTGCGCTCGGGCTGCGGCTCGGCGAGGGCAGTGGCGCCGCGGCGGCGGTGCCGCTGCTGCGTCTGGCCTGCGAGGTGCACGGCGGCATGGCCACCTTCGAGGAGGCGGCGGTGGCCGCCGGGGAGGGCTGAGCGATGCAGCGTATCGACACCGGTGATGCGGTGTTCATCGATCTTATCCGCCATGGCATGCCGGTGGGCGGGCGCCGCTACCGGGGGCACCGGGACGACCCGCTATCGGAGGAGGGCTGGGCGCAGATGTGGGCGGCGGTGCCGGAGGCGCCGCCGTGGCAGCGGATCGTGACCTCTCCGCTCACGCGTTGCCGGGCATTCGCTGAGGCCCTCGGCGAGCGGATCGGCGCGCCCGTGGCCGTGGAGCCGGCCTTCACCGAGATCTCCTTCGGCGAGTGGGAGGGTCGTGAGGTCGCGGAGATCCTGGCGCAGACGCCGGAGGCGATGCAGGCCTACTGGGCGGATCCGGTGGCCGCCACGCCGCCCGGCGGCGAGTCGCTCGCCGGGTTCCGTGAGCGGGTGGTCCCCGGCTGGGAACGGCTCGCCGGCGCCGCCGACGTGCACACCCTGGTGGTGGGCCACGGGGGGCTCATTCGCATGCTGCTGGCCCACGTCCTCGACATGCCGCTGGCGGCGGTCCTGCGCCTGGAGGTGCCGAACGCCGGCGTGACCCGGCTGCGGGTGCAGTCCGACATCAACGGCCGGCCGGCGCCGAGCCTGGTGTTCCACGCGAGGTCACGGGCATGACGGAGCCGCTGCGCGTGGCCTTCGCCTTCCTGACCCGTCTGCCGGTGCGGCCGCGGCGGATGGACGCGGCGACCACCGGGCGCTCGCTCGCGTGGTATCCGCTTGTCGGTGCCGTGATCGGCCTGCTTGCCGCCGCAGCGGTGCTGCTCGCCGGCACGGCGGGGCTGCTCGGCGGGGCGCTGGCGGTCGCAGTGCTGGTGGTCGTCTCCGGGGCGCTGCACCTGGACGGGCTGGCCGACAGCGCGGACGCGTGGGTCGGCGGCCTGGGGGATGCGGAGCGCACCCTGGCGATCATGAAGGATCCGAGCTGCGGACCGGTGGGCGTCGCGGCGGTGGTCGTGGTCCTGCTGGTGGAATTCGCGGCGGTGGCCACGCTCGCCGGCACCGGTGCGGTGGCGGCCCTGCTGGTCGCCGGCGTGCTCAGTCGTGCTGCGGCCCCGGCGCTATTCCTGACGACACCCTATCTCCGCTCCGCCGGCCTGGGCACGGCGCTGGCCGGCGGTGCGGACCCAACCGCCGTGCGCCTGGGGCTGCTGGCGGCCGCGGCGGCGAGCCTGCTGGCCGGCGGTGCCGGGCCGGTGGCGCTGATTGCCGCCGGGGCGACGGTCTACGCGGTGCGTGCGGCCTGCCTGCGGCGGCTCGGCGGTATCACCGGCGACACCACCGGTGCCGCCATGGTGCTGGTCGAGGTCGTGGTGCTGGTGGTCCTGGCGCTGCTGGGCTGACGCGTTACCAGAACACGAACAGCAGCACCGCCCCGAGCAGGAGCCGGTAGATCACGAACGGGGTCATGCCGATGCGGTCGAGCAGCGCCAGGAAGGCCGCGATGCAGGCATAGGCTGCCACGGCGGAGACGCCGGTGCCGATGGCGATCGCGCCCCAGTCCACCGGTGTCGCGGTGGTGAGCAGGTCGAGTCCCTTCCAGGCCCCGGCGATGGCGATGGTGGGGATGGAGAGCAGGAACGAGAAGCGCGCCGCCGCGGTCGGCGCCAGCCCCACCATGAGCCCGGCGGTCATGGTCACGCCGGAGCGTGACGTACCGGGGATGATCGCCAGGCACTGGGCGAGGCCGATGGCGAGTGCCGCGGGCAGGCGGATGGCCTGCTCGTCGCCCGTGCCGCGGCAGTAGCGCGCGGCGGCCCAGAGCGCCACGGCGAAGACCAGATTGGCGGCCGCGATGACCAGCGGTCCGCGCAGGGCGTCGTCGCCGGCCAGGGCCTCGAAGGCGCCCCCGGCGAGCACGATGGGCACTGTTGCCGCCACGATCATCACCCCGAGCCAGCCCTCGCCCCGAAGGTGGCCGGTGCGCAGGCCGAGCAGTGTCTCCGTGATCAGCCGCCAGAGCGTGTGCCGGAAGTAGGCGAGGACGGCGGTGAGCGTGCCCACATGGACGGCGATGTCGAAATCGAGTCCCTGGTCCGGCCAGTGGGTGACGATCGGCACGAGGATCAGGTGGGCCGAGCTGGAGATGGGCAGGAATTCGGTCAGTCCCTGCAGCAGGCCGAGAATCAGTGCGTGCAGCCAGTCCATGATCGTCAGTGTTGCTCCGTGGTGGTGACGGGGGCGAGAGAGTACACACGTACGGGGGCGGCAAGTCCGCGCAGGCGGCGCTCGCGCGGGCGCGCGAAGGGCAGGCCGTCACCGGCGAGATGGCGGGCCGCCTCCGAGACCAGGACCTGGCCGGGGCGGGCGGCGCTGCACAGCCTGGCGGCCACGTTCACCGGGGCGCCTATGGCCGTGTAGTCCAGGTGCTGCGGGCTGCCCAGGTCCCCCAGCGCGACCTGGCCGGCATGCAGGCCGGCGGCGAGGGGCAGGGCGGTGTGGTCGTCGCGGTCTGTGGCGAGGATCGCCAGGGCACAGGTGGCGGCGCGCCGGCCACGCTCCGGGCCGTCGAACAGGGCCATCAGCCCGTCGCCGCTGAATCCGGCCACGAAGCCGCCACGGTCGTGAATCGCCGTTACCTGGGCCGCGAGGCGGGCGCTCACCATCCCGAACAGCCTCTCCGCGGACCCGCCGGTCTGCGACAGCGCGGTAAAGCCGCAGAGATCCGTGAACAGGACGCAGGCGTCGACCGTCTCGGTGTCGCCGTGACCGGTGGCGGTGCCAGCGGTGAGCCGCTGATGCAGCCGTGGTCCCAGGTGCCGGGCGGCGGCGCGCTGGTAATCGGCACGCCGCAGCAGTCCGTCGATGCGTGCACGCACGACCGCCGGTGGGCACGGGGGGGTGAGGACATCGTCGCAGCCGGCGGCGATGGCCGTGCCGATGGCGGGGTCAGCGGGATCCGTGGCAGCGACCAGGATGGGGGTGACGCCGTCCGGCTCGTGCCCGCGGAGCTCGCGTACCAGCTCAAGTGACGCCGGCCGGGGGCCGACGACTACGGCCGCGGGCCAGCGTGCGGCGAGCCATTCGCGGGCGGCGTCGGTGTCGGCATGGTGGATCATCCGGAGGTCCGCGGCGCGCAGGGCGTCGGCAATGCCGCCCTGCTGTTCGCCGATGACCAGGATGACGGACGTCATCGCCTGCTGGTCAGCGCCCCGAGGCGCCCGGTCTGGTCGGCGACGGACAGGCCGGTGAGCGGCTCGTTCATGCCCCGGCCGAGATAGAGGACCTTGAAGCGCTCGCCCATGCCCGCGGGCATGACCAGCGGTTTCGCCTGCTGTGCGGCGATGACGCCGGCCTCGGTGCCGGCGGCCATCTCCGCCTCGATCAGCCCGGGCAGCCCGGCACCGAGGAGGAAGTGTGCCTGGGTGGTGAAGCCGAGCACGTCCAGGCCCGCGGCGCAGGCCGCGCGCGCGGCGGCGGTGAAGTCCACCGACGCCGTGATGTCCTGGAGACCGGGGTACCAGAGCGCGTCGTCATGGGCGCGGTGGCGGTAATGGCACAGCAGCGTGCCCATGGCCCGCTCCGGGTGGTAGTACTCGCGTCGCGGGTAGCCGTAGTCCACGAGCAGGGCGACGCCGTGGCGAAGGCTGTCGGCGAGGGCGCCGATCCAGCCGTCCAGAGCGGGGCAGTACTCGCTGCTGTATCCCCGCGGCAGGGGGGTGTCCAGGTCCGCCTCGATGGCGGCGACGGCCTTGCGGGTGGCGGTGTCCGGTTCGCTCAGGCGGTATGCCAGGTGTCCGCGGTCATGGCCCACCGCGAGGCTGTGAAGGCCGTCTTCGCTGACCTGGAAACGCCGCACCGGCAGGGCGTCGAGCACCTCGTTGGCGAGGATCACCCCGTCCAGCGGTGCCTCCGGCAGGCGTTCGAGCCAGTCCACGCGTTCGTACAGACCGTCAGGCAGGGCGTCGGCGAGGGTGCGCGCCTGCTCCTCGCGCAGCGCGGCACTGACCTCGAGGATGAAGTAGCGCCGGGGCGCCTCGCCGAGGGCGTCGAGCTCGAGGAGGATGTCCGCGGCCATGCGGCCGGTGCCGGCGCCGAACTCCAGGATATCGCCGCCGTCCATGCGCGCCAGGACCTCCGCGCACTGCCGCGCCAGCGTGCGCGAGAACAGCGGCGTGGTCAGCGGCGCGGTGGTGTAGTCGCCGCCGGCGCCGAAGCGGGGCTGCCCGGCGCTGTAGTAGCCGAGCCCCGGTTCGTACAGCGCCATTTCCATGAAGCGGTCGAAGCCGACGGTGCCGCCGGCGGCATCGATGGCTGCGACGATGCGCTCGACCAGCCGCCCGCTGTGTGCGGCGGCGTCGGTATCGGGCAGTGGCAGGGCATCGGCCACGGGATCACTCCAGGTGGATGCGGCGCATGGCCTGATCGCTGGCGTCGAAGTCCGCCCAGAGATCCGCGTAGCGCCGGCCGAGGGTGGGGTGGCGGCGTTCGCCGGCGATGTCCGCGAGGGGGCGCAGGACGAAGGCGTAGCGCTGGATCTCCGCCCGGGGCAGGTGGATGCGGCCGTCCTCGTAGGCCTCCTCGCCCCAGGTGAGGAGATCGAGGTCCAGGGTGCGGGAGTTGTAGCGCCCCTGGGCGCGGCGCTCACGGCCGTGCTCGTGTTCCACCGCCTTGAGCTCGTCGGTGAGCGTGGCCGGGTCGGAGTCGGCGTCGAAGCCGACCACGAGGTTGAGGAAACTGTCCCCGTCGAAGCCCACGGCCTCGGTCTCGTAGACCGGCGAGATCTCCAGCTCGCCGTAGCGCGCGCGTAGCGCGGCCAGCGCCGAGCGGACGTTGCGCTCGCGGTCGATGTTGCTGCCGATGCTGACGTAGACCCGCGTCATGCCTGCCCGGTGGCTCCCCGTTCGATGCGTACACCGACACCCCGGGCGCCGGCCACGGCGCCGGGCTTGGTCAGCGACAGACGCAGCCAGGACACGCCGAAGCGCGTGCGCACGCCGTCCGCCAGGTGTTCGGCGAGGGCCTCGAGCAGCCGGAAGTCGCTGGCGCCGGCGGCCTCGACCAGCCAGGCGGCGACGTCGGCGTAACTGACCGCATCGGCCAGCTCGTCGCTGGCTGCGGCGGCGGCGACGTCGGCGGCGAGCTCCAGGTCCAGGCGCAGCCGCTGGTTCAGCGCCCGTTCCCAGTCCCACACGCCGATGCGTGCGCGCAGCTCCAGGCCCTCGATGAATACGCTGTCCATGTTGGTGATCCCGTAACGAGTCGCGTCATGATACCCGCGGGGCGCGGTGGCTTACCAACTCACCGGGCCGTGCGCCGGGCTTGACCCCGGCCCGGGCACCGGCTGGAATGGCGGCACTATGACGATTGTACTCGTGCTCATCGGTTATCTGGTCGGCTCGGTGTCCTCGGCGGTGCTGGTCTGCCGGCTCATGGGCCTGCCCGATCCCCGCGGCGGGGGCTCCGGCAATCCCGGCGCGACCAACGTGCTGCGTCTCGGCGGGCGGCCCGCGGCGGCACTGACGCTGGCTGGCGACTTCTTCAAGGGCACACTGCCGGTATGGGCGGCGATGGCGTTCGGGGCCGCGCCGGTGGTGGTGGGGCTGACCGGCCTCGCCGCGTTCCTGGGGCACCTCTACCCGGTCTTTTTCGGTTTCCGCGGCGGCAAGGGCGTGGCGACGGGTCTGGGGGTGCTGCTCGGCTGGTCCTGGGCGGTGCTCGCCGTCACGGCGGCGACGTGGGTGCTGGTGGCTGCGGTGACACGACTCTCGTCGCTGTCTGCCCTGACGGCCTTCCTGCTGGCGCCGCTCTACGTCTGGGGGCTGACCGGCGAGCCGGCGCTGGCCGCGGCCATGGCGGCGATGACGGCCTTCTCCTTCTGGCGCCACCGCGGCAACATCCGTCGTATCGTCGCGGGGGAGGAGCCGCGAATCGGTCAGCGCAGCGCCTGACTACGCTCCGCCGGAGGCGTCCTCCTCCCCGTCGGCGGGCTCCAGACGGCGTCGCAGCCAGCGCAGCACCCGCTGGACCCGTGGGGAGGTCAGCCGGAAGGCCTCGTCGAAGTCCATCCAGCGGTACTCCTGGTGCTCCGGGCGCCCGAGCTCGGGATTGATGCCCATCACGACCTCTTCCTCCGGCGTCTCGGCGATGTAGTAGCGCGCGAGCTTGCCCTGGGCGTAGGGGCCGGTCTCGAAGTAGCAGTGGCCCCAGTGGAACGCGAGCCGGGTGATTCCGGTCTCCTCCGCCACCTCCCGGCGCGCGCCTTCCAGGGGCGTCTCGCCGGACTCGACCTGCCCTTTCGGGAAGTCCCAGTACTGGTAGGCGCGCAGCATCAGCAACCGCCAGTCGCCGGAGTCGTCGTCGCGGCGGATCACGGCGACCCCGGCCGAGAGCACGCGGACACCGCCGCGGTGACGGTTGCGTGGACGCCTAGCGGCCATGGCGGGCGGGGCTCAGCTCGTGGACCGCCTCCACCATGGCGGCCACGTGCTCCGGCGGGATCTGCGGATGGACCCCATGGCCGAGGTTGAAGACGTGTCCGGGACCGTCACCGAACTCCGCCAGAACGCGGGCGACCTGCTCGCGGATCACCGACGGACGGGCGTAGAGGATGCTCGGGTCGAGGTTGCCCTGCAGCGCCACGCGGTCACCGATGCGCCGGCGCGCCTCGCCCAGATCGATGGTCCAGTCCATGCCCAGGCCGTCGGCGCCGCAGTCGGCCATGGCCTCAAGCCACAGCCCGCCGCCCTTGGTGAAGAACACCACCGGCACCCGCCGGCCCTCGCGCTCGCGCACGAGTCCCTCGATGACACGCCGGGCGTAGGCCAGGGAGAACTCGCGGTAGGCGTCATGGGCCAGTGCCCCGCCCCAGGTGTCGAAGATCATCAGCGCCTGGGCGCCGGCGGCGCTCTGGGCGTTGAGATAGTCCGTGACGGCGTCGGCGGTGCGCGCGAGCAGGCGGTGCAGCGCGGCGGGCTCGTCGTAGGCCAGGGCCTTGATGTGGCGGAAGTCCCGGCTCGACCCGCCCTCGACCATGTAGGTCGCCAGCGTCCAGGGGCTGCCGCTGAAGCCGATCAGCGGGACCCGGCCCGCGAGCTCGCGGCGGATGACCGAGACAGCATCGGTGACGTAGGCGAGTTCCGTACCCACGTCCGGCTGCGGCAGGGCGTCGATGGCGGCGACGTCGCGCAGCGGGCGCTCGAAACGCGGGCCCTCGCCGGGCTCGAAATACAGTCCCAGGCCCATGGCGTCGGGCACGGTGAGGATGTCGGAGAACAGGATGGCAGCGTCCAGATCGAACCGCTCCAGGGGCTGGAGGGTGACCTCGCAGGCGAGGTCCGCGTTGCGGCACAGGTCCATGAAGCTGCCGGCATGCTGGCGCACACGGCGGTATTCGGGCAGATAGCGGCCGGCCTGGCGCATCAGCCAGACCGGGGTGCGGTCTACCGGCTCGCGTGCGAGCGCGCGCAGGAGTCGGTCGTTTTGGAGTTCACTCACGGTGGCGTCCCGGCCGGTTGGATGACGCGCGGCAGTGTATCACGCCAGGGTCGGCCGGCCCGGTACGCGCTGTCCTGCAGCCGTAGTGCGACCGCGGCGGCCGGGATCGGCCGCCGCTCAGGTGCACGGGCGCTGGCGGTTCACACCCCGAGGTAGGCGAGGATGCCCTTGGCCGCCTCGCGGCCCTCCCACACGGCGGTGACCACGAGGTCCGATCCGCGGACCATGTCGCCGCCGGCAAAGACCTTCTCGTTGCCGGTCTGGTAGGGGTAGCGCCCGGCCTTGTCGACGATCACGCGGTCGCGATCGTCCACGCCGATGGCGTTGGACTCGAACCACTCCGCCGGGCTCGGCCGGAAGCCGAAGGCGATGAGCACGCGGTCGGCGGGGATGACCTCCTCGGTGCCGGGCACGGGCTCCGGGCGCCGGCGGCCGCGCTCGTCCGGGGCGCCGAGCTGGGTCTCGATGACCTTCACGCCCTCGACCCGGCCGTCGCCCAGGATCTCCACGGGCTGGCGGTTCCAGCGGAACTGCACGCCCTCCTCCTTGGCGTTGTAGACCTCGCGGCGGGAGCCCGGCATGTTGGTCTCGTCGCGCCGGTAGGCGCAGGTCACGCTCTTGGCGCCCTGGCGCAGGGAGGTGCGGTTGCAGTCCATGGCAGTGTCGCCGCCGCCGAGGACCACCACGCGCTTGCCGCGCATGTCGATGTACTCCGAGCGGTCGCGCTCGAAGCCCATCAGGCGGTTGATGTTGGACACCAGGAAGGGCAGGGCCTCGTAGACACCCTCCTTGTCCTCGCCGGGGAAACCGCCGCGCATGTAGTTGTAGGTGCCCATGCCCAGGAACACCGCGTCGTATTCCTGCTCCAGGGTCTCGAAGCTGACGTCGCGCCCCACCTCGACGCCGAGGCGGAACTCGACGCCGGTGTACTCCATGATCTCGCGGCGCTTGGCGATGACCTCCTTCTCCAGCTTGAACGGCGGGATGCCGAAGGTCAGCAGGCCGCCGATCTCCGGGTAGCGATCGTAGACCACCGCGTCCACGCCGTTGCGCACGAGGATGTCCGCCGCGCCGAGGCCCGCCGGGCCGGCGCCGATGATGGCCGCGCGCCGGCCGGTGCGGACCACGCCGGACATGTCCGGGCGCCAGCCCTGCTTGAAGGCCTCGTCGGTGATGTAGCGCTCCACCGAGCCGATGGTCACCGCCCCGAAGCCGTCGTTAAGGGTGCAGGCGCCCTCGCAGAGACGGTCCTGGGGGCAGACCCGTCCGCACACCTCCGGCAGGGAGTTGGTCTTGTGGGAGAGCTCCGCCGCCTCGAAGAGGTTGCCCTCGGCGACCAGCTTCAGCCAGTTCGGGATGTAGTTGTGGACCGGGCACTTCCACTCGCAGTAGGGGTTGCCGCACTCCACGCAGCGGTCGGCCTGGGCGCCGGCCGTCTCGGCATCGAAGTTGCCGTAGATCTCCTTGAACTCGACCTTGCGGGCCGCTGCCGCCTTCTTCTCCGGGTCCTGACGGGGGACCTCGATGAACTGAAAGTTGTTACCCATAGCTCGCTTCGTCTCGGGGCGTGGCGGCACCGGGCCGCCACGCGCGGTTGTCGATCGCTCAGGCCGCCTGGCGCAGCGTATCCAGCACCTCGTGGATGTCCGCCGCCTTGGGCTTGACCAGCCAGAAACGCCCCACGTAATCGCGGAAGTTGTCGAGGACCTCGCGGCCCCACTCGGAGCCGGTTTCCTCCACGTACTCCTCGATCATGTCGCGGAGGTAGTGGCGGTGGGCCTCCATGGCCTCGGAGCGGATGCGGTGGATGTCGATGAGCTCGTGGTTGTAGCGGTCCACGAAGCGGTTCTCGAGATCCAGCACGAAGGCGAAGCCGCCGGTCATGCCTGCGCCGAAGTTCAGGCCGGTGGTGCCGAGCACGCAGACCACGCCGCCGGTCATGTACTCGCAGCCGTGATCGCCGATGCCCTCGACCACCGCGTGGGCGCCGGAGTTGCGCACCGCGAAGCGCTCGCCGGCGGTGCCGGCGGCGAAGAGCTTGCCGCCGGTGGCGCCGTACAGGCAGGTATTGCCGACGATGGCGGTCTCCTGGCTGGCGAAGGTGCTGCCCTGCGGCGGGTGGATGACCAGTTTGCCCCCGGCCATGCCCTTGCCCACGTAGTCGTTGGCGTCGCCGGCGAGGTGCATGTGCAGACCCGCGGCGTTCCACACCCCGAAGCTCTGGCCGGCGGTGCCGGTGAGCCGCAGGACGATGGGCTGCTCGGCCATGCCGAGGTTGCCGTAGCGCCGGGCGATCTCGCCGGACAGGCGCGCGCCGATGGAGCGGTTGTTGTTGCGCACCGTGTACTCGAACTCGCCGCCGGACTTGGCCTCGATGGCGGGCAGGGTGTCGCGCACCATCTGCTCGGCGAGCTCGCCCTTGTCGAAGGGCTCGTTGTGCGGCTCGAGGCAGTACTGGGGCTTGTCGTCGCCGAGGCCGCCGTCGGAGAGGATCGGCGAGAGGTCGAGCCGGGCCTGGCGGGCGGTCTCGGGCTCACGTTGCTCGAGCAGGTCCAGCCGGCCGATGAGTTCCTGGAGCGAGTGTACGCCGAGGGCGGCGAGGCGCTCGCGCACCTCCATCGCCACGAAGGTGAAGTAGTTGGCGATGCGCTCCGGGGTGCCCACGAAGTGCTTGAGCCGCAGGACCTTCTGCTGGGTCGCCACCCCCGTGGGGCAGTTGTTGAGGTGGCAGATGCGCAGGTACTTGCAGCCCATGGCCACCATCGGTGCGGTGCCGAAGCCGAAGCTCTCGGCGCCGAGGATGGCCGCCTTGATCACGTCCAGGCCGGTCTTCAGACCGCCGTCGGTCTGCAGCCGGACCTTGTCGCGCAGGTCGTTGGCCCGAAGGGTCTGGTGGGTCTCGGTCAGCCCGAGCTCCCAGGGCGTGCCCGCGTACTTCACCGAGGTGAGCGGGCTCGCGCCGGTGCCGCCGTCGTAGCCGGCGATGGTGATGAGGTCAGCGTATGCCTTGGCGACGCCTGCCGCCACCGTGCCCACGCCCGGCTCGGCGACGAGCTTCACCGAGACCAGTGCCTGCGGGTTGACCTGCTTGAGATCGAAGATGAGCTGCGCCAGGTCCTCGATGGAGTAGATGTCGTGGTGCGGCGGCGGCGAGATCAGCGCCACGCCGGGCTTGGAGTAGCGCAGCCGGGCGATCATTTCGTTGACCTTGTGCCCGGGCAGCTGGCCGCCCTCGCCGGGCTTGGCGCCCTGGGCGACCTTGATCTGCAGCACCTCGGCGTTGACCAGGTAGTGCGGGGTCACGCCGAAGCGGCCCGAGGCCACCTGCTTGATCTTGGACATGCGCTCGGTGCCGAAACGGGCCGGGTCCTCGCCGCCCTCGCCGGAGTTGGAGCGCCCGCCCAGGCGGTTCATGGCGATCGCCAGGGCCTCGTGGGCCTCGGGCGAGAGCGCACCGAGGGACATGCCCGCGGAGTCGAAGCGCTTGAGGATCTCGGTGAGCGGCTCGACCTGCTCCACCGGGATGGCCCGGGTGTCGTCCCTGAGCCGGAACATGTCGCGGAACGTCGCGACCGGGCGGCGGTTCACCGTCTCGGAGAACTCGCGGTAACGCGCGTACTCGCCGGTGTAGACCGCCTCCTGAAGGGTGCGCACCACGTCCGGGTTGAAGGCGTGGTACTCGCCGCCGTGGACGAACTTCAGCAGCCCGCCCTGATCCAGCGGCAGGCTGCGCCGCCAGGCCCGGGCATGGAGGTCGCGCTGGTCGCCCTCCAGGTCCGCGAAGCCCGCGCCCTGCACCCGGCTGACGGTGCCGGGGAAGCAGCGCTCGACCACCTCGTCCGCGAAGCCGACGATCTCGAAGAGCTGGGCGCCACGGTAGCTGGTGATGGTGGAGATCCCCATCTTGGAGAGGATCTTGTAGAGCCCCTTGTTGACGCCCTTGCGGTAGTTGCGCAGCAGCTCCGGCAGGGGCGAGCCCTTGAGCTGGCCGCTGCGGTTCATCTCCTGGATGACCTCGTAGGCCATGAACGGATAGACCGCCGTGGCGCCGTAGCCGATGAGCACCGCGCACTCGTGGGAGTTGCGGGCGGTGCCGGTGGCGACCACCAGGTTGGCGTCGCAGCGCAGGCCGCGGTGCACCAGGTGGTGGTGGACGGCGCCCGTGGCGAGCAGCGCGTGGACCGGGATGCGATTCTCGTCGAGGCCACGGTCGGAGAGCACGAGGATGGTGTGGCCATCGCGCACCAGCGACTCGGCGCGCTCGCAGATGGCGTCCAGTGCCTCCGCGAGCCCGCCTTCGCGGTCGTGGCTGAGGTCGATGATGCCGTGGCGGTACTCCTCGCCGGTCTCGGCGAGCAGGGCCTCGAACTTCTCGTCGGAGAGCACCGGCGAGTCGACGACCAGCCGCCGGGCGTGGGCCTCGGACTCCTCGAAGAGGTTCTTCTCGCGGCCGAAGCAGGTCTCCAGCGACATCACGATCTGCTCGCGCAGCGGGTCGATCGCCGGGTTGGTGACCTGGGCGAACTGCTGGCGGAAGCTGTCGTAGAGCGGCCGGACCTGCTTCGAGAGCACCGGCATGGGCGTGTCGTCGCCCATCGAGCCGACGGCCTCCTGGCCGCCCTGGGCGAGCACGCGCAGGACCTGGTCACGTTCCTCGAAGGTCACGCCGAACTGCTTCTGGTAGGCGCCGAGCTGGTCCGGGGCCAGACCGCGGCGCTCGCCGTGGCCGTTGAGCCGGGACTTGAGGTTGCGCGCGTGCTGCTGGAGCCAGCGCTTGTAGGGCTGGCGGTTCTTCAGCCGCTCGTCGATGTCGGCGGGCAGCAGCAGCTCGCCGGTCCCGGTGTCGGCGGCGAGCATCTCGCCCGGCTTGAGCCGGCCCTTGGAGACCACGTCCTCGGGGGCGTAGTCCCATACCCCGACCTCGGAGGCCAGGGTGATGTGGCGGTCGCGGGTGACCACCCAGCGCGCCGGGCGCAGGCCGTTGCGGTCGAGCGCGCAGGCGGCATGGCGGCCGTCGGTGAGCACGATGCCCGCGGGACCGTCCCAGGGCTCGATGTGCTGGGAGTGGTACTCGTAGAACGCGCGCAGGTCGGCGTCCATGGTGTCGACGTTCTGCCACGCCGGCGGCATCAGCAGCCGCATGGCGCGGAAGATGTCCATGCCGCCGGTGATGAGTACGTCGAGCATGTTGTCGAGGCTGGAGGAGTCCGAGCCTTCCAGATTCACCAGCGGCTGGATCGCCTCGATGTCGGGCAGCAGCGGGGTCTCGAACTTGTATGCCCGCGCCATGGCCCAGTTGCGGTTGCCCTTGATGGTGTTGATCTCGCCGTTATGTGCGAGGTAGCGGAAGGGCTGGGCGAGCCGCCACTGGGGCAGCGTGTTGGTCGAGAAGCGCTGGTGGAACACCACCATGGCGCTGGTCATGCGCTCATCCTGGAGGTCGCGGTAGAACGCCGGCAGGTATTCCGGCATCACCAGACCCTTGTAGGAGAGCACGCGACCGGAAAGGCTCGGCAGATAGAACTCCGGGTCGTCGTCCAGGGCCTTCTCGGCGGCGCGGCGGGCGAAGAACAGACGCCGCTCGAACTCGAGTTCGTCGATATCCGCCGGCGCGTTCACGAAGACCTGCTCGATGTGGGGCATAGAGGCGAGTGCCTGCTCGCCGCAGGCCTCGGGATCGATGGGGACCTCACGCCAGCCCGCCAGTGCCAGATCGTGCTCCGCGATGGCGGCGGCCAGGGCGTCGCGCGCGGCGCGGGCGCGGCCTTCGTCCTCGCGGGAGAGAAAGACACAGCCGGCGGCGAAGCGCTCGGCGAGCTCGATGCCGGCCTCGTCGGCGACGGTGCGCAGGAACGTCTGTGGGAGCTTCATCAGCAGGCCGCAGCCGTCTCCGGTCTTGCCGTCGGCGGCGACGGCGCCGCGGTGGGTGAGGCGGGTGAGCGCGCCGATGGCGGTCTCGATCAGCCAGTGGCTGGCCTCGCCGTCCATGTGGGCGATCAGGCCGAAGCCGCAGTTGTCCTTCTCGAATTCCGGGCGATACAGCGTCGCCTTCTTGAAGTCGTGATGGTTCACGGGAGATAGCCTCTGCGTGTTGGGCCGTGGGGGCGCTCGCCGGGTGAGCTGTCTTTGCCGTTCTTCTGGCGGGCTCGGTGGGGCGGGCGCACCCCCCGTTTGACGCTTTGCCGGCGCCCGTGGGCCGCCGCGTTCTTGCCGCCCCGAAGGGCGGTCGTCACGGGGTGCGGTGGCCGGACGCCGGTGCCCATTTTTTTGGGCAAATGGCTGGGCAGAATACCCGCTGCGGGGCGTGTTCGTAAAGAGGCAAGCCGGGTTGCACGGCGCCGGGACGGGCTCAGGCGAGGCGGCGGGGGTCGTGCAGCCGCTCGTGCTCGGCGATGGCGAAACGGTCGGTCATGCCGGCGATGTAGTCGGCCACGGCCCGGGCGCGTCCCCGCTCGCCGAGGCGCTGTTCGAGAGTGCGTGCGCTCTCGTGGGCCTGGGGCGGGAGCAGCTGGGGGTCGCCATGCAGGAGGGTGAAGAGCTCCTCGATCACCCGCTGGGCCTTCGTGGTCATGCGGTGGACGCGGTAGTGGCGGTAGAGGTTGTGGAAGAGGAAGTGTTTGAGCCCGCGGTGGGCCTCGGCCATCTCCGGGCTGAATGCCGCGAGGGGGGCTTCCGCGGTGCGCACGGCGTCGGCGTCGACGGGGGCGGCGGCCTCGACCCGGGTGCGGGTGGTGGTGATCAGGTCGTCGACCTGATGGCTGATGAGGTGGCGTACGGTCTGGTAGATCGTACGCCGTGCGTCCAGGCCCGGGTGACTCTCGCGCACGTGGGTGAGGATCTCTCCCACCAGCGGCACCTCGATAAGCGCGTCGAGTTCGAGCAGGCCGGCGCGAAGGCCGTCGTCGACGTCGTGGCTGTTGTAGGCAATCTCGTCGGCGAGGTTGGTGAGCTGCGCCTCCAGGCTGGGGTGGGTGCCGTCGAGGAAGCGTTGGCCCACGTCGCCCAGGCGCTCGGCGTGGCGGCGCGCGCAGCGCTTGAGCACGCCCTCGCGGGTCTCGAAGGTGAGGTTGAGACCGTCGAATTCCGCGTAACGCTGCTCCAGGCTGTCGACCACCCGCAGGGACTGGAGGTTGTGCTCGAAGCCGCCGTGGTCGCGCATGCAGCGGTTGAGCGCCTCCTGGCCGGCGTGGCCGAAGGGGGTGTGGCCGAGGTCGTGGGCGAGGGCGATGGCCTCGACGAGGTCCTCGTTCAGGCCCAGGGCCCGGGCCATCGTGCGGGCGACCTGGTTGACCTCCAGGGAATGGGTGAGCCGGGTGCGGAAGAGGTCGCCCTCGTGGTTCAGGAAGACCTGGGTCTTGTACTCCAGGCGCCGGAACGCGCCGGCGTGGATGATCCGGTCGCGGTCGCGCTGGTACTCGCTGCGCCACTCCGGTGCCGGCTCCGGGTGGCGCCGGCCGCGGCTCGTGCGCACCGCCCAGGGGGCGAGGCCGTCGTGCGCGTCGGGGCGGGTCACGGCAGGGGGCTCGGCGGGCGGTGCATGGGCGGGACCTCGCGGTTCATTCCGCCCCGGGGGCCTCGAGGTATTCGGCGAGGGTCGCCTCCAGGGCGGCGTCGTCGAATCCGCCGGTCACCATGGCGTTGCCGATACCCTCGAGCAGGACCAGGCGCAGCCGTCCGCCTCGGGCCTTCTTGTCGATCTCCATGCACCCGCGGAAGCGCCCGGCGTCGACCGCCGGGGGACGGGTCGGCAGGCCGGCGGCCGCGATGAGGTCGTGGATGCGCTGGAATGCGGTGCGCGCCATGCGGCCCTCGCGAACGGACATCCAGGCCGCCATGCATATCCCCGCGGCCACCGCCTCGCCGTGGAGCCAGTCGGTATAGCCGGTGACGGTCTCGATGGCATGGCCGAATGTGTGGCCGAGATTGAGCAGCGCACGCTGTCCCGTCTCGCGCTCGTCCGCGGCGACCACGCGTGCCTTGTCGCGGCAGGATTGCTCGATGACGTGGGCGAGGGCCTCCGGATCGCGGGCGAGAACCTCGTCGAGGTGGCGCTGCAGCCACTGGAAGAAGGCGTAGTCCTGGATTACCCCGTACTTGATGACCTCCGCCAGACCGGCGCGGAACTCGCGTTCCGGCAGGCTCTCGAGGGTGGCGGTATCGGCGAGCACCAGCCGCGGCTGGTGGAAGGCGCCGATCATGTTCTTGCCTTCCGGGTGGTTCACAGCCGTCTTTCCGCCCACGGAGGAATCCACCATGGCGAGCAGGGTCGTCGGTACCTGGATGAAGTCGACACCGCGCTGGTAGGTGGCCGCGGCGAAGCCGGTGAGGTCGCCGATCACGCCGCCGCCTAGGGCGAGCAGGGTGGCGCTGCGGTCGAAGCGTGCGGCGACCAGGGCGTCGTAGACCCGTTCCAGGGTGGCGAGGGTCTTGTACGCCTCTCCGTCCGGCAGCACCAGCGTTTCCACGTGGCGGTCGTACAGCGCGGTGCGCACGGCCTGGAGGTACAGCGGGGCCACGGTCTCGTTGGTCACAATGAGGACCTGATCGCCGCGCAGCTGCCGGGTGAACGCCTCGCCGCCGAGCAGGCCGTGACCAATGGTGATGGGATAGCCGCGCTCGGCGAGATCCACGTGAACGGTTCGGGGCGTTGCGGTCACGGCGCGATCCTTTCGAGTTGTTGCACGATGCCCTCGACCACAGCATCCACACTGCCCTGGTCCGTGTCCACCACCACGTCCGCGAGGCCCTCGTAGAGCGGCGCGCGTTCCGCCATGAGCGCCTCCAGGCGGGCTTTGGGGTCTTCGGTGCGTAGTAGCGGACGGTCGCTGTCGTGTACACGGGCGAGCTGCGTGGCGAGCCCGATGCGCAGGTAGACCACCCGCCCTCGGCCGCCGAGCAGCCGCCGGTTCGAGGCGTCGAGCACCGCGCCACCGCCGGTGGCCAGAACGGTGCCGTGACGCTGGGTCAGCTCGTCGAGCAGCCGCGACTCCCGGGTGCGGAAGCCGGCCTCCCCCTCGATGTCGAAGATGCGCGGGATGTCGACCCCGGTACGCTCCTCGAGGGCGGCGTCGCAGTCAATGAAATCAAAACCGAGCCGGCGCGCGAGGCGCCGGCCGATGGTGCTCTTGCCGGCCCCCATCGGGCCGATCAGGAAAACGGAAGCGGAACTCTTGCGCATGGACAGGTGGTAACGCCGTGGTTGAGCGGACAGGCGGGGCGGCTGCCTCGCCGCTTTCAGTCACGGACTATACTAACCGGCCGCCGGGTGCCGCCACCGCTTTCGCGGCGGCGGCACCGGATATCAGCGCTTGACGTTGACGGCTTCGTCCAGGATCCGCGGGGTCACGAAGATGAGCAGCTCGCGGTTGTCATCCACGCGCGTGCGGGAGCGGAAGAGGTTGCCGATGACCGGCAGCTCGCCGAAGAACGGCACCCGCTCGACGTCGTTGCGCTTGGTGCGCTCGTAGACACCACCGAGCACGACGGTCTCCCCGTTGTCGACCAGGACCTGGGTGCCCACGGCCTGGGTGTCGATGGCTGGGCCTTCCTCGGTGGTGTCGCCGCGGCTGTCCTTGGAGACCTCGAGGTCCAGCAGGACCCGGTCGTCCGGGGTGATCTGCGGGGTCACCGTCAGCCCGAGCACCGCCTCCTTGAACTCGACGTTGGTGGCGCCGCTGGACGTGGACTCCTGGTAGGGGATTTCCTCACCCTGCTTGATGTAGGCCTCCTTCTGGTTGGCCGTGATCACCTTCGGCGAGGAGATGATCTGGCCGCGGCCCTCGCTTTCCATGGCGGAGAGCTCGAGCTGCAGGAGGTAGCTGCCGAGCTTGCCGACGGCGAGGCCCAGCGAGGACGTCGCGTCCGCCGCCGGCAGATCGACCATCAGGCCTTCGCTGTCGTCGACGGTGAAGCCGGTCGGGGTGCCTGTCTCGTAACCGTTGCCCTGGGTGCCGCCGACGATGAGGCCGCCGTCGCCGGTGAGGTCGCTCGTGCGCTTGGACAGGCCGAACTGGACGCCGAGCTCGTGGGAGAAGCTCTCCTCGGCGATGACCACGCGGGACTCGATCAGGACCTGGCGTACCGGGATGTCGAGCCGGTTGACCATCCGGCGGATATCGCTGATGTTCGCCGCGGTGTCCTGAACGATCAGGGTGTTGGTGCGCTCGTCAATGGTGACGCTGCCGCGCTCGGAGAGCAGTGACTGGCCCTCGGAGCCGCGGATCAGCGAGGCGAGCTGCGTGGCCTTGGCATAGTTCACCTGGATGAACTCGGAGCGCAGCGGCGCGAGCTCTTCCTGCTGGCGCTGGGCCTCGGCGATCAGGCGCTGGCGCTCGGCGATCTCCGCCGCCGGGGCGACCCACACGACGTTGCCGGTGCGGCGCATGTCGAGCCCCTTGGCGCGGAGGATGATGTCCAGGGCCTGATCCCACGGTACGTCCTGCAGGCGCAGGGTGATGCTGCCGCTGACGCTGTCGCTGACGACCATGTTGAGGCCCGTGAAATCCGCGAGGAGCTGGAGTACGGAGCGGACCTCGATGTCCTGGAAGTTCAGCGAGAGCTTCTCGCCGGTGTACTCTTTCTCCTTGCGCTTGCCGTCCTGCTCCTCCGGGGTGAAGGGGCGGACCTCGATGGTGAACACCCCGTCGGCCTGGTAGGCGACCTGCTCGAACTCCTGGCCGGCCGCGATGGTCACACGGGTGCCGTCCCCGTGCTGGCGCGTCTCGATAGTGCTGACCGGTGTGGCGAAGTCGGTGACATCGAGCCGCCGGTGCAGCCGGTCGGGACTGGCGGCGCCCATGAAGTCGGCGATGACGGAGTTGCCCTGGCGCTCCACGTCCACCGGGATGCCGGGGTCGCTGAGACTGATCTGTACCCGCCCGGCGCCTTCCTCTCCGCGGGTGAAGTCCACCTTGGTAATCCGGGCGCCGGTCGGCGCATTCGTCGAAGTGCCCGCGGTGCCGGCGGTACCGTCGCCGGAGTCGTTGGACGCCGTCCTGGCGCCCGGGGCGGCGAGCAGCACGCGCACCGTGTTGCCGGATCGGGTGATGTCGTAGGGCACCATGCGGGTGAGGCCGATCACCGCGCGCAGGCGGTTGCCGCCCTTGGCGGTCGCTACGTCCTCGACAGCGCCAACACCGATGTCCAGACGGCGCTTGCCGGAGGTGTTGGTAGTGCCCTCGAAGTCCAGGGCGACGCGGGCCGGATCCACCGTGCGGAAGCTGCGCGGCTCGGGCGCCGTGCCGTCGAAGGTGAATGTGACGCGCACGCGGTCGCCCGAGAGGGTGGCGTAGTCCATGCTGGTGAGGCTGGCGGCGAGCGCCGTACCGACGGGCAGGAGCGCGAGCACCACGGCGATGATGAGGGCGCCGAGAAGGCCGGCCGCCGTGCGCTGGCGCGAGGCGGGCGTGAGGTTGGTCCGTTCTTGTCTCATTTCGGTCTCAGCTCCCGAGAAATCAGTCCTTGAGTGCCAGTTCCGACTGGCGCCTCTCCCAGTCGCCGTTGGCCTTCTGCACGAGCTCGCGAAGCTCGATCGCCGTGGGCGTGATGGCCGTTATGCGGCCATAGTTCTGCCCCATGTAGTTGCCGATCTGCACCCTGTGGATGGTGCCGTCCGGCGCCTGGACGAGGGCCCAGAGCTCGTTGTTCCGCGAGAGCGTGCCCACATAGGCGAGCGCGTCCAGCGGAAAGCCCTCGAGCGCCTCGCGCGGGCGTGTCGGGTCCGGCTTCGGCCCGGCGTTGGAGCCGCCCTGGTCGACCTCCGGCTGCGCGAACGACAGTGCGCGGAATGGGTTGCGCAGAGGCTGATCCGGGTAGGTGTAGCCCTCGAACGGCTCCATGTGGGGGATCGGCTCGATGTCCCCGCCCGGCCGCGCCTTGACCTTGGCGACGTACTCGCGCAGCCCGCTCATGTCCTCGTTGCAGCCGGCCAGCGCCAGGCCGGCAACCGTTGCGATGACGGCGACGCGCAGTCCCGGCCACCGGTGAATGCTCATCCCCCGCCCTCCGTGTCGAGGTACCAGTAGGTGCGCGCGGTCAGGTTCATGACGAGCTCGCCGTCATCGCTCTTGTCGCCGCTGTCGGAATTGATCGAGACATCGTGCAGGGTCACGATGCGCGGCAGGTTGGCCACGCCGCTGATGAACTGCGCGAACTCGTGATAGGTGCCCCGCACCCGGATGCTGACGGGAAGCTCGGCATAGAATTCCCGCTTGATGGACGACTGCGGCTTGAACAGCTCGAACGCCAGTCCGGCGCTCAGCCCGGTCTCGGAAATGTCCACCAGCAGCCGTGCGACCTCGGCACGGCTGGGGAGCTGGCTGAGCATGGCGCCGAAGGACTCGCGCATCTGGGCGAGCTGTTTCTCGTAGGCCTCGAGGTTGGCCGCGCGTTCCTGTTTCTTCTCGAATTCCTGTCGCAGGTCCTGCTCCTTGGAGCGGACCTGGGCGAGCTCGTCGCGCTGGTCCTGCCAGTCGAAGTACCAGCCGGCGCCGGCGATGACGGCGACGACGAGCACCAGTGAGACGAGCTTCGCCCCCAGGGGCCAGCCGCCGGGGTTGTTGAGGTCCAGGTTGCGGTACTGTTCCAGACTCATCCGGCGTCCCCCTCACCGTCGGCCTTGTTGTCGGCGGCGGTCTCACGGACCTTGAGGGTGAAATCGCTGACCCGGCGGCCGTTACGTTCCTCGACCTCGATGACCGTCAGGTCCGGGTCGGTCATCCAGGGTGAGCCATTGAGGTTCTCCATGTAGCTGGAGACCCGGGCGTTGGATTCGGCGAGGCCGTCGATGGTGATGCTGTCGTCCTTTTCAACGAGCTTGTCGAGGTAGAGGCCGTCCGGGAGGGTCTCCGACCACTGCTCGAACAGGTGCACGATCTGCGGGCGCCCGTGCTGGAGCTTCTGGATGACCTCCATGCGCGAGATCAGCCGCTGCTTTGTCTCCTCGAGCTTGCGGATCTTGGCGATCCGCTGGTCGAGCCGGGATATCTCGGTACGCAGCAGGTCGTTGCGCTCCTGCTGGTAGTCGATGCGGCCGGCGAAGTACATGTGTACGCCGCCCCAGACCAGGGCGCCGACCACCACTGCCGCACCGAGCATGCCGTAGAAGCGTTGCTGGCGGCGCTTGCGCGCGGCTTCCCGCCAGGGTAGGAGGTTTATCCGGGTACTCATGGTCAGTCGAAGCTCCGCATCGCCAGCCCGCAGGCGATAAGCAGTGCCGGCGCGTCCTCGGTCAGTGCATCCTTGCCGACCCGTGAGGCGGCCGACATGCTCGCGAACGGGTTGGCGACGTGGACGGGGATGCCTACCTCCCGTTCCGCCTCCTCGGCCACGCCGGGGATGCTCGCGCAGCCGCCGGCGAGCAGGACGTGATCGACGCTGCCCTGCTGGCCGGCGCCGTAGAAGAACTGCAGCGAACGGGTGATCTGCTGGACCATGGCCTCGCGGAACGGCGCCAGTACCTCGTGCTCGTATTCGTCGCCGAGTCCGCCCTGGCGCTTGGCACGTCCGGCCTCGGCATAGCTCATGTCGAAGCGGCGCATGATCTCCTCGGTGAGCTGCCGCCCGCCGAAGACCTGGTCCCGCGTGTAGGTGATGCGTTCGCCCTCGAGGACGGTGAGGGTGGACATGGTCGCGCCGATGTCCATGACCGCGATGGTCTGCTCGCCCTCGCCCTCGAGGGACTGGATGATGGGCTCGCAGGCGCGCTCGACCGCGAAGCTCTCGACGTCGACCACCTTGGGCTTGATGCCGGCGGATTCGAGGGCGTCGACACGGATCTCGACGTTCTCGCTGCGGGAGGCGACCAGCAGGACCTCGATCTCGTCGTCGCCGCCCTGACGGGCCGGGCCGAGGACCTCGAAATCCAGGTCCACTTCCTCGAGGGGGTAGGGGACGTACTGCTCCGCCTGCAGGTTGACCTGGGACTCGATGTCCTCGTCGCTGGCGCTCTTCGGGAGGGTGAGGATGCGGCTGATCGCCGACGAGCCGGGCACGGCCACGGCGGCGTCGTGAAGCTTCGTGCGCGAGCGCTTGACGGCCCCCTTGATCGCCCGCGACACGGCCTCGAGATCGGTGATGTTCTTCTCGACCACTGCGTTCTGCGGCAATGGCTCGACCGCGTAGCTCTCCACGCGATAGCCCCTACCCTGACGACTCAGCTCTATCAGCTTGATGGCGGACGAGCTGATGTCCAGCCCCAGCAGTGGCGAAGACTTCTTCCTGAAGAGTGCCACTATTTTTCCTTATTGCATTATCATTTACAGACAATTGTTGTGTCTGTATTCAAACGCAGCCCCGCACGGAGTTCAAGATAAATACGTCACGCTGTGAACACCGGATGATATCGATCAATCCGTGAGCAGCATGGCACGGCTTTGGCGGGTTGTCACTCAGTTGTGCCGGGCTGCGTAACCCCGCACGTCGGCGTATCGGAAGGCGGTGATATACTCCTGCTTCAGGCGCAGACTCAACCCCACGGCCCGGAACGGCAATAGTCTATGAGATCCCTGTTGCGCGTGTTGAAGTACGCCCTCGCCTCGGTCGCGGCGCTGGGGCTCGCCGGTGTGGTCACCGCCGCCGTCGGCTATTATCTCCTCGCCCCCGATCTGCCGCCGGTGGAGCGGCTGCGGGAGGTGGAGTTCCAGCAGCCCCTGCGCGTGTACACGCGGGACGGGGCGCTGATCGGGGAGTTCGGCAGTCAGCGGCGTATCCCGTTGCGTTACGGTGAGTTCCCTCCGAAGCTGATCAACGCCTTTATCGCCGCCGAGGACCAGCGCTTCTTCGAGCATCCGGGCGTGGACTACCAGGGCATCATGCGCGCGGTCTGGCACCTGGTGCGCACGGGTGAGAAGGGGCCGGGCGGCAGCACCATCACGATGCAGGTGGCGCGCAACTTCTTCCTCTCGCCGGAGCAGACCTACATCCGCAAGGCCCGCGAGATCCTCCTCGCCCTGGAGATCGACCGACTCCTCCCGAAGGAGGAGATCATGGCGCTGTATCTCAACAAGATCTATCTGGGCGAGGGCGCCTACGGGGCGGCCGCGGCCGCGCAGATCTACTACGGCCGCAAGCCCTCCGGGCTGACGCTCGCGGAGACGGCGATGATCGCCGGGCTGCCCAAGGCGCCGTCGGCCTGGAACCCGGTGGCGAACCCGGATCGCGCGGTGGAGCGGCGCAACTACGTCCTGCGCCGGATGCACGAGCAGGGCATGATCGACGACAGCGCCTACCGCGAGGCACGGCAGGCGCCGGTCACTGCCGAGGTCCATCGCGTGCGCCCCGAAGTGTCCGCGCCCTACGTGGCCGAGGCGGTGCGCCGGCGGCTGGTCCAGCGTTTCGGCGAGGAGGCCGCCTACACCCGCGGCTACCGGGTTTACACCACTATCAGTGCCGATCGCCAGCGGGCCGCGCAGAGCGCCTTGCGCAAGGCGCTGCACGGCTACGACGAGCGCCACGGCTGGCGCGGTCCGGCAGGACACTGGGAGCTCGGCGAGTCCCCGGACGCCGAGGCGTTGCGCGAGCGTCTGGATGACAACTATCCCGGTGTGGCCTCCCTGACCAACGCGGTGGTGACAGGGATCGGTGAGGATGCCGTGACCGTGGTCTCCGCCGACCGTGGGGAGGCGTGGCAGCTCCCGTTCGATGCGATGGCCTGGGCGCGGCCGTTCGTGAACCGCCAGGTCGTGGGTAAGAAGCCCGGCGGACCGGGGGATGTCCTTGAGCGCGGCGACGTCATCCGGGTGCGCGATACCGATGAAGGCCCCCGCCTCGCCCAGGTGCCCGAGGCCCAGGGGGCGCTGGTCTCGCTGCGCCCGGAGGACGGTGCGGTGGAGGCGCTGGTGGGCGGCTACGATTTCGGGCTGTCCAAGTTTAACCGTGTCCTCCAGGCCAGGCGTCAGCCCGGGTCCGCGTTCAAGCCGCTGATCTATTCCGCCGCCCTGGCAAACGGCTTCACGCCGGCGACGCTGGTCAACGATGCGCCGGTCGTCTTCCATGACCCGTCACTCGAGTCGACCTGGCGTCCGGAGAATTACAGCCAGAAGTTTTACGGGCCGACGCGCCTGCGCCAGGCGCTGATCCATTCGCGCAACCTGGTCTCCATCCGTGTCCTGCGCCGGGTGGGTATCGGCCCGGCGCTGGCGCATCTCGCGCGTTTCGGCCTCGACCCGGAGGCGCTGCCCCACAATCTGTCACTCGCGCTGGGCACCGCGAGCCTCACCCCGATGCAGCTCGCGCGCGCGTATACCGTGTTCTCCAACGGCGGCTACCTGGTGGACCCTTACCTCATCGACCGCGTGGAGAACGATGTCGGCGAGGTGGTCTACGAGCCGGTCCGGCTGCGCGTCTGCGACGACGGCTGCCCCAGCGGTCATGCCGTGACCGCCGAGGGGGCGGCGCGCTCCGCCGCCGACCAGGGCATGATGCAGACGGCGCTGGCGGACGTGATGCCGCTACCCGAGCGAACGCAGAGCATCCTGCCGGCACCGCGGGTGCTGCCCGCCGACAACGCCTGGCTGATAACCAGCATGATGCAGGACGTGATCCGTCAAGGCACCGGCCGTGGAGCCCTGGTGCTGGATCGCGACGACCTCTCCGGCAAGACCGGCACCACCAACGATCAGGTCGACGCCTGGTTCTCCGGCTTCAATCATTCCCTCGTGACCACCTCATGGGTGGGCTTCGACGAGTCCCGGCCGCTTGGCCGCGCGGAGACCGGTGCCCGGGCAGCGCTGCCGATGTGGATCGACTACATGGGGGCGGCCCTGGAGGGCGAGCCGTCCTCCACCCTTTCGCAACCCCCGGGGATCGTCAGTGTCGGCATCAACCCGGAGAGCGGGCTGGTCGCCCGGGAGGGCTCGGAATCGATGACCGAGTATTTCCGTGAGGGCAACGTGCCGGACCGCGAGCCGCCGAATGCCGGTGGTGGCTACGGTAGCACCGCGGACGGCTCGTCGAGCGGTTCTGGCGGTGGCAAGACACTGTTCTGAGTACGCCATGGTGAAACGACAGGCTACCCGCGCCGAACGCATGCGCGAGCGCCTGACCCAGGAGGCGGCCCGCATCATGGTCGAGCAGGGGGTCAAGGATTTCCAGCTCGCCAAGCGCAAGGCCGCTGAACGGCTGGGTGCGCCGGATACCCGTAACCTGCCGCAGAACCGCGAGATACAGGCGGCGGTGGAGGACTACCAGCGGCTGTTCGGCGGCGCGGCCCAGCGCAATCGCCTGCGTACGCTGCGCGAGGCGGCGCTGGAGGCGATGCGCTTTTTCGCCCGTTTTGAGCCGCGGCTGGTGGGCGGGGTGCTTGACGGTACGGCCGGCGAGTTCTCCGACGTGCACCTGCACGTGTTCGCGGACACGCCGGAGGAGCTGGTGCTCTTCCTGGTCGAGAACGACATCCCCTTCGACATCGACGAGCGGCGTTTCCGTTTCGGCGAGAGCTACGTCTTCCAGCCGGTCTACCGTTTCGCCGCGGGGGATGCGCGCTTCGATCTGACCCTGTTCGACCGCCGCGGGCTGCGCCAGGCCCCGAACAGCCACGTAGACGGCCAGGCGATGCGCCGGGCCGGTGTCGCCGAGCTCGAGCGCCTGCTCGCGGACCCGCCGGAGCCGGAGGCGCTGTAGCCGGGAGCGGGGCGCCCAAAAGAGAGAGGCCCGGCGGTGCCGGGCCTCTCGGACGGTCGTCCTGGACGTGGCCGGCGCTCAGGTGCGCCGGTGCAGCGGCACGTAGTCGCGTTTCGCCGCACCGGTGTAGAGCTGGCGCGGGCGGCCGATACGCTGCTCCGGATCGGCGACCATCTCCATCCACTGCGCGATCCAGCCCGGGGTCCGGCCCAGGGCGAAGAGCACCGTGAAGAACTCCGTGGGGATGCCCAGCGCGCGGTAGATGATCCCCGAGTAGAAGTCCACGTTGGGATAGAGCTTGCGCTCGACGAAGTAGTCGTCGGCCAGCGCGATCTCCTCGAGCTTCATCGCGAGCTCGAGCTGCGGGTCGCCGCCCATGCCGAGCTCCGCGAGCACGTCGTGGCAGGCCTTGCGGATCACGGTGGCGCGCGGGTCGTGGTTCTTGTAGACCCGGTGGCCGAAGCCCATGAGGCGGAACGGGTCGTCCTTGTCCTTGGCCTTCTCGATGAACTTCGGCACGTTCTTCACGTCGCCGATCTCCTCGAGCATGTTCAGCACCGCCTCGTTGGCGCCGCCGTGGGCGGGTCCCCACAGGGCCGCGCAGCCGGAGGCGATGGCGGCAAAGGGATTGGTGCCGGTGCTGCCGGCGAGCCGAACCGTGGAGGTGCTGGCGTTCTGCTCGTGGTCCGCGTGGAGGATGAGCAGCTGGTCCAGGGCCTTCTCCGCCACCGGGTTGATCTCGTAGTCCTCGGTGGGCCGGGCAAAGAGCATGTTCAGCAGGTTGCCCGTATAGGAGAGGTGGTTCTGCGGATAGACGAAGGGCTCGCCCATCATGTGCTTGAACGCCGCCGCGGCGATGGTCGGCATCTTGGCGATGATCCGGTGGGCGCACAGGGTGCGGTTCTCCGGGTCATTGATGTCGATGGTGTCGTGGTAGAACGCCGACAGGGAGCCGACCACGCCGGTGAGCATCGCCATCGGGTGGGCGTTGTAGTGAAAGCCGTTGAAGAAGTTCTTCAGGCTCTCGTTGACCATCGTGTGCCGGGTGATGGACTCGGAGAATCCCTCGAGCTCGCCCTGGCGCGGCAGCTCCCCGTTGAGCAGCAGGTAGGAGACCTCTAGGAACGAGCTCTGCTCGGCGAGCTGGTCGATCGGGTAGCCGCGGTAGAGCAGTGTCCCCTTGTCGCCGTCGATGAAGGTGATGTCGCTGCGGCAGCTGGCCGTGGAGGTGAAGCCGGGGTCGTAGGTGAACCGGCTGGTCTGCTGATACAGCGCCTTGATGTCGATCACGTCCGGACCATGGGTCCCCTCACGCACGGGGAAATCCACCTTCTCTCCCGTGCTGTTGTCGGTCAGCGTGACGGTCTTCTCGGACATGGATAGCACTCCTGATTGGTACGGCGCCCGGTGCTGCGGCTCGCTCCGCGTGAAACGCGGCGTCGCCCGCGCCGGCGCTGGACGCCGGTGTCCCGCATGTGGTGACGACTTCGCCCGGGGGCGCGTCGACGAGGCTCAACGACCGGCGCCGGCCGGCTCCCGTGGGGCTGAGGGATGAGGGCAGCGGCGGGCCGTCAGGACAGGGCCGCGGAGATACTATCAATAATCCCAATAAGCGGGAAGCTTAACCGCCAGATTAGGTGATGATCGCGGGGCGGGTACGAAAAAAAGGGGCGCCACCCTGGTGGCACCCCTTTCTCTCCGGGATCCGGAGGGCCGGCTTACTTGCCCTTGGCCATGTTTCCGTAGCGCTTGCGGAACTGGTCCACCCGGCCGCCGCTGGAGAGCACGCGCTGCTTGCCGGTGAAGAACGGATGGCTCTTGCTGGAGACCTCGACGCGGACCAGCGGATACTCCTGGCCGTCCTCCCAGGTGATCGTCTCCTCGGTCCGGACCGTGGAGCGGGTCTTGAACGCGAAATCCGCGGACGGGTCCTGGAAGACCACTTCGCGGTACTCGGGATGGATGTCCTTCTTCATGCCGTCACCTTGATCTTGCGCGTGGCCCCGGACTGCGACCCGGGGGTTGCGAGCCGATGGAAACGCGCGATGGTAGTCCATCCGTCACTCGGGGACAACCACCGTGCGGCGGTCAGCGCCGGCGGGAGGGGAAGGGGAGTATCCGGCCCGGCGGCCGTGGGGGCGCCGGTTCGCCTGCCAGGGCGTTGAGCCGTTCCGTGAGTCCGCCGGGGCCGGCAAAGCTGCGCCACATCATCCGGTGCAGACGCACGCAGGCGTCCACGGGGTTGGCTGCGCGCTCGCGCTCGCGGTCGATGCGCCACTGGAGGCGCCGCAGCCGCACGGTGCGCCGGCCCGGTAGTGCCATTATGGCCGCCTCCAGGGCCGCCCGCCGGCGGTGCTCGAAGGCCTCCGGCCGGCTGCGGGCCAGCTCGGCCCATTCGTCGAAATCGAAGCGCTCGCCGCCCATTCCGGAGCCCTCCCCTTATGATCCTCTCAGCGCTCCCTTCGGGCCGATGTGGGCGCCGATGCTGCGGCGTTACTCACCGCGCATGTCGCCCGGCTGCGCCGCGCGACTCGCGTCCCGCCCCATCGGCTGACGCATGACCGGGCCGCCGGGAAGACGTATCCCAAAAGATAGCAGCGGGGCGACAGGGCAAGGGCGGCGGCCCGGGCGGGGGTGACGGACGGCCGGGACGGCCCGCCCCAGCGGTGGCTGGGCGCGGCGCCGCAGGATTGGCATACTGGCCGGCCTTTACGCGGGGCCTCACGCACGGGAGTTGCCGACGATGTACATGGCGGTCAAGCACATCCATCTCACCACCGTAGCGATCACGCTCGCGCTGTTCCTGCTGCGCGGGGGCTGGATGATCGCGGGTTCAACGATGCTGCAGCGCCGCTGGGTGCGCATCCTGCCCCACGTCAACGATACGGTGCTGCTGATCAGCGCGCTGTGGCTGGCGATCTCCGTGTACAGCTACCCGATGGTGCCCCATGCGTGGATCACGGCGAAGATCGTGGGGCTGTTGGCCTACATCGCCCTCGGGACGATCGCACTCAAGCGCGGGCGGACCTTCGGCGTCCGGCTGACGGCGTTTGCGGGTGCGCTGGTGGTCTTCGCCTACATCGTGCACACGGCGCTGACACGCTCGCCCTGGCCATTCTGACGGCCGCCGGCTCAGTCGTCGTCGCGGGCGACGTCCACGCGTTCGGGCTGGCCGTCCGGGGTGAGCGCGAGCCGGAACTCGATGGGGCGGCAGCACACCTGGCAGTCCTCGATGTAGGTCTGGGCGCCCGCCGACCAGTCCACCAGGGTGGTCACGGGCTCGCCGCAGTAGGGGCACTCGATGGTGATCTCCTCGGTCATCGCGGTCATGAGGGCTCCGGCAGGAAGCAGGCGAGCAGGTCGTTGAGGAACAGCTGTCCGCGCTCCGTGGGGCGGAGCGTATCGGGGTCGTCCGCCATCAGCCCGAGGGCGACGGCGCGTCCGCGTCCGGACTCGAACGCCGACAGCGGCATTCCCGCGCGCTCGCAGGCGCTGCCGGCAGCGATCCCGTCCGGCAGGCGCATGGCGTTCATCATCAGCTCCAGCACCCGCTCGTCGTCGTTGAGGTCGCGCCAGGTGGCCGGGCCCCGCGTGGGCGCGCTCATGTACTGGCGCGGCATGTGATGGCGCTGGTAGCGCCGGATCGTGCCGTCGGCTAGGGTGAGCTTGCCGTGGGCGCCGGCGCCGATGGCGAGGTAGTCACCGAAGCGCCAGTAGTTGAGGTTGTGCCGGCACTCGTGCCCCGGCCGGGACCACGCGGACACCTCGTAGCGCCGGTAGCCCGCCTCGCGCAGGCGCGCGTGGACGCGCTCCTGGATGTCGAAGGCCGCGTCCTCGTCCGGCAACGCCGGCGGGCGCGCGGCGAACGCGGTGCCGGGCTCCAGGGTGAGCTGATAGCAGGACAGGTGCGGGGCGTCCAGCGCGATCAGTGCCCGGGCGTCCGCCTCGGCCGTCTCCGGCGTCTGCCCCGGCAGGGCGTACATGAGGTCGAGGTTGTGGCTGGCGAGCCCCGCGGCGGCAAGCTCGCGGGCGGCGGCGCGCGCCTCGTCCGGCCCGTGGATGCGCCCGAGCGTGTGCAGCTGGGCGGCGTCGAGGCTCTGTACGCCGAGGGAGACACGGGTCACGCCGGCCTCCCGGTAGGCGGCGAAGCGGCCGGTCTCGGCGGTACCGGGGTTCGCCTCCAGGGTGATCTCCGCCGTCGGGCTCAGCGCCAGGCGCTCGCCGAGGCCGGCGAGCAGCCGGCCGATGGCCTCCGGCGGGAACAGGCTTGGCGTGCCGCCGCCGATGAACACGGTCTCCACGCGCCGGCCGCCGGCGGCGACCGCCTCCTCGTCGGCGTCCCGCAGCAGCGCCGCCAGGTAGTCGTCCACCGGCAGCGTGCCGTGCAGGGGGTGGGAGTTGAAGTCGCAGTACGGGCACTTGCGCACGCACCAGGGTAGGTGGACGTAGAGCCCGAGGGGTGGTGGCGTCATTGCCCGAGGTACGCGCCCAGGCGTTCGCGCAGCGCCGCCAGGGCGCGGGCGCGATGGCTGTGGCGGTTCTTTGCCGATGCCTCGAGCTCGGCGGCGGTGGCGCCGAGTTCCGGGACGAAGAACAGCGGGTCGTAGCCGAAGCCGGCCTCGCCCCGCGGGGTCTCCAGGATCCGGCCCTCCCAGCTGCCCTCGCAGATCAGCGGGGTCGGGTCCCCGGCGTGGCGCATGCACACGACCACGCAGCGGAAGCGCGCGCGGCGCGCGGCCTCCGGGAGGTCGCAGAGCTCGTCGAGCAGGCGCTGGTTGTTGGCCGCGTCGTCGGCGTCCTCGCCGGCGAAGCGGGCCGAGCGCACGCCGGGGGCGCCGTCGAGCCCGTCCACCTCGAGGCCGGAGTCGTCGGCGATCGCCGGCCGCCCGGTGTGGGCGCAGGCATTGCGCGCCTTGATGATCGCGTTCTCGACGAAGGTGAGCCCGGTCTCCTCGGCCTCGGGGACGTAGTAGAACGACTGCGGCACCAGACGCACGCCCACCGGGGCGAGCAGCGCTTCGATCTCGCGGGCCTTGCCCGGGTTGTTGCTGGCCAGCACCAGCAGGGTGTCGTCGCTCATGGTCCGTGCGGCTCCCGTGGGTCCCGTTACTCGGCGAGGGCCTCGCGCTGGCCGTCGATGAGCGCCGCAATGCCCTTCTCCGCCAGGGCGAGCATGGCATCGAGCTCGTCGCGACGGAAGGCGTGGCCCTCAGCGGTGCCCTGGATCTCGATCAGCCCGCCGGCCTCGTTCATGACCACGTTCATGTCCGTCTCGGCGTCGGAGTCCTCGGCGTAGTCCAGGTCCAGCACCGGCTCGCCACGGTAGATGCCCACCGATACCGCCGCCACCTGGCCGACGAGCGGGTTGCGCCGCACGCGGCCGCTGCGGGCGAGCCCGCGCATGGCGTCCGCCAGGGCGACGTAGCCGCCGGTGATGGCCGCGGTGCGGGTGCCGCCGTCGGCCTGGATGACGTCGCAGTCGATCACCACCCGGCGCTCGCCCAGGGCCTCCAGGTCGACGCTGGCGCGCAGGGCACGGCCGATCAGCCGCTGGATCTCGATGGTGCGGCCCTGCTGGCGCCCGCGGGCGGCCTCGCGGTCGTTGCGGGTGCCGGTGGCGCGGGGCAGCATGCCGTACTCGGCGGTGACCCAGCCCTTGCCGCTGCCGCGCAGCCACGGCGGGATGCGCTCCTCGACCGAGGCGGTGCAGAGCACGCGGGTGTCGCCGAACTCCACCAGCACGGAGCCCTCGGCATGGCGGGTGAAGTTGCGGGTGAAGCGCACCGTGCGCCCTTCGTCGGGCTGGCGGCGACTCGGTCGCTGCATGGTCATCCCCTTGGGTCGGGTTGATTTGAAGGGTGGCAGAGCCTAACACACCCGGCTCCCGCAGCGGTTTTTTCCCGGGGGCGTAAGGGGTACCATTGATCGTTTAACGGTCAGTGGGGCAGCGGGCGATGATACGGAGCATGACCGCCTTCGCGCGACGGGATGCGGAGGGTGAATGGGGCAGCCTCACCTGGGAGCTGCGTACCGTCAATCACCGGTATCTCGATATCTCGCCACGCCTGCCGGAGGACCTGCGTTTCCTCGAGGGCGCGCTGCGCGAGCGCGTCGCCGCGCGGCTGTCGCGCGGCAAGGTGGAGGCGACCCTGCGCTACCGTCCGCCCAAGGGCGGCGGTGGCGAGCTCGCGATCGACTGGGGCTACACCGAGCAGGTGGTCGTGGCCTGCGAGCGTATCGCCGAGCGGCTCTCGGAGCCGGCGCCGGTCTCGCCGCTGGAGGTGCTCGGCATGCCGGGCGTGGTCGCCGAGACCGAGCGGGACCTGGAGCCCGTGGCGGCCGCGGCGCTGGCGCTCCTCGATGACGCGCTGGACGAGCTCGTGCGGGTGCGCGAGGGTGAGGGTGAACGGCTCTCCGCGGTGATCGCCGAGCGTGCCGCCGGCGTCGCCGAGCTGGCGCGCGTCGTGCGCGGCCGCCGCGAGGCGGTCAACCAGGAGGTGCGCGAGCGCCTGCAGCGGCGGCTGGACGACATCGCCGGAAACGCCGACCCGGGCCGGCTGGAGCAGGAGCTCGTCTACATCGCCCAGCGCATGGATGTCGACGAGGAGCTCGAGCGCCTGGATGCCCACGTCAGCGAGGTTCGCTCGGTGCTTGAGCGTGACGACCCGGTGGGGCGGCGTCTGGACTTCCTGATGCAGGAGCTCAACCGCGAGGCCAACACCCTGTCGTCGAAGTCCGGCGATGCCGAGACCACGCGCGCGGCGGTGGACATGAAGGTGCTCATCGAGCAGATGCGCGAGCAGGTGCAGAACATCGAGTAGCATGAGCGGAACGCTGTTCATCATCGCCGCGCCCTCGGGTGGCGGCAAGACGAGCCTGGTCCGGGCGTTGCGTGACGACGACCCGGCGATCGCCGTGTCCGTCTCCCACACGACCCGGCCGCGCCGCGAGGGCGAGACCGACGGCGAGGATTACCACTTCGTCGGCGAGGAGGACTTCGCGGCGCTGGTCGCGGACGGGGAGTTCCTGGAGCATGCGGAGGTGTTCGGCAACCGCTACGGGACCACCCGTACCGCGGTGGAGCGGGAGCTCGCCGCGGGGCGCGACGTCATCCTGGAGATCGACTGGCAGGGGGCCCGCCAGGTCCGCACGCTGATGCCGGGGACGGTCTCCATCTTCGTGCTGCCGCCCTCGCGCCGGGAGCTCGAGCGGCGCCTGCGTGGCCGCGGCCAGGACAGTGACGAGGTCATCGCCTCGCGCATGCGGGCCGCGGAGGCCGAGATGGCCCACTACCACGAGTTCGACTACCTCGTGATCAACGAGGTCTTCGATCACGCCCTCGCGGACCTTGCCGCGATCGTGCGCGCTGCGCGCCTGCGGCTGTCGCGTCAGCGCGTCCGGCATGCGGAGGCGATCGCGACGCTGCTGCCCGACGGGGGATGAAAGGGCTTTCTGCCGGCCCCGTCCGGGGGCTAGAATCGTTTCGTAATATATTGATTGACCGGTTAACGTTGGAGGTGCGCTGAATGGCGCGTGTGACCGTTGAAGACTGCCTCGAGCACGTCGAGAACCGTTTCGATCTCGTCCTGCTCGCCACCCGCCGGGCGCGTCAGCTCGAGCGGGGCCGCCAGCCGTTCGTCGACTGGGAGAACGACAAGCCCAGCGTTGTCGCCCTGCGTGAGATTGCCGAGGCACGCGTGAATGCGCAGATGCTGGACGCCCAGGAGGCCGAGGCCGCCGTGGAGTCCGCCGAGGCCGAGATCGAGCAGCGTGCCGGCGAGATCGAGCAGCAGCCGCCCGGCGAGTAACCGGGGAGTGCGTCCATGAGCAGCGGCGAGGCGGTGGTCGAGCGGAGCGTCGCGGCCGTTGATCCCGCCGCGCGTGCTGCCGATCTGTGCGCGACGCTGGAGTCCTACCTCTCGCCGGCGCAGATCAACCTCGTCTACGAGGCGTACCGCTTCGGCGCGGAGGCCCATCGCGGCCAGCGCCGGCTCTCCGGCGAGCCCTACATCACCCATCCGCTGGATGTCGCCAAGATCCTCGCGGGGATGCGGCTCGACACCGAGAGCCTGGTGGCGGCGATCCTCCACGACGTGATCGAGGACACGCCCACCGCCAAGGCGGAGCTCGCCGAGCGCTTCGGCGAGGAGGTCGCCGAGCTGGTGGACGGCGTCTCGAAGCTCACCCAGATCAACTTCAAGAGCAAGGCCGAGGCCCAGGCGGAGAACTTCCGCAAGATGGTGCTCGCGATGTCCCAGGACATCCGGGTCATCCTCATCAAGCTCGCCGACCGGCTCCACAACATGCGCACGATCTGGGTGATGCCGCCGCACAAGCGCTGGCGTATCGCCCGCGAGACCCTCGAGATCTATGCCCCGATCGCCCAGCGCCTGGGTATCAACACCCTGCGCGTCGAGCTCGACGAGCTCGGCTTCGCCGCGCTCTATCCCATGCGCTACCGGGTGCTCAAGGAGAAGGTCCGGCGCCAGCGGGGCAACCGCCGCGAGGTCATCTCCAAGGTCCGGGAGACCCTGGAGGAGCGCCTCGCCGAGGCGGGCATCGAGGGCCGGGTCGAGGGCCGCGAGAAGCACCTGTGGAGCATCTACCAGAAGATGCGCCACAAGCACGCGAGCTTCCACGACGTCTTCGACGTCTACGGCTTCCGCCTGATCGTCGGCGACGTGGACACCTGCTACCGCGTGCTCGGCGTGCTCCACCAGCTCTACAAGCCCTTGCCCGGGCGCATCAAGGACTACATCGCCATCCCCAAGGCGAATGGCTACCAGTCCCTGCACACGACGCTGCTCGGCCCCCGGCGCATGCGCATCGAGGTGCAGATCCGCACCGAGGAGATGGACAAGGTAGCCGAGGCCGGCATCGCCGCGCACTGGCTCTACAAGGAGGCGGAGCAGGCGAGCCACGTGGCGCACGCCCGGGCCCGCGAGTGGGTACGGGGGCTGCTGGAGATGCAGCGCGCGGCGGGCAACTCGCTGGAGTTCATCGAGAACGTCAAGATCGACCTGCTGCCGGACGAGATCTACGTGTTCACGCCCTCCGGAGACATCATGGAGCTGCCCCGCGGGGCGACCGTGGTGGACTTCGCCTACGGCGTGCACTCCGACATCGGCGACGCCTGCATCGCGGCCATGGTGGACCACCGCCTGACACCGCTGCGCACGCCGCTGGAGACCGGTCAGACCGTGGAGGTGATCACCGCCCCGGTGGCACGGCCGAACCCCGCGTGGCTGGACTTCGTGGTCACGGCCAAGGCGCGTACCGCCATCCGTCACAGCCTCAAGCGCCTGCGCGGCGCCGAGGCCGTCAGCCTCGGGCGGCGCCTGGTGAGCCAGGCCCTGCAGGCCTTCGAGATCGAGCTGGAGGACCTGGGCGAGGAGCGGGTCAATGCCGCACTGGCCTCGCTCGGCGCGCCCGACCTGGAGACCGTGCTGCGCGACGTGGGCCTCGGCCAGCGCATGCCCTGGCTGGTGGCCCAGCGTCTCTCCGGCCTGAACACCGAGGACGCCGGCGAGCGCCAGCGCCCGGGCAGCGGCTCGTTCACGGTGCGTGGCACCGAGGGTGCCGTGGTTACCTTCGCGCGCTGCTGCCGGCCGATCCCCGGCGATCCCATCGTCGGCTTCGTCAGCGCCGGCCGCGGCGTGGTGATCCATCACCGCGACTGCAACAACATCCGCGACTACCGTAACCACCCGGAGAAGTGGCTGGATGTGCAGTGGGACGAGTCGGTGGGGGGCGAGTTCCCGGTCACCCTCGCGGTGGACGTGGTCAACAAGCGCGGCGTGCTGGCGAGTGTCGCCGCCACCGTCTCCGAGCTGGACTCCAACATCGAGGCCGTGGACCAGGAGGAGAAGGAGGGGATGATCGCCACCATCCGCGTGACCATCTCCGTGCGTGATCGTGTCCACCTCGCCCGGATCATGCGCCGGCTGCGCGGGCTCAACTCGGTGCTGCGCATCAGCCGCCGCCGCGGGTGAGCCGCGGTGTTTGAGCCGGCGGCCCCACGCTGGCTATGCTTGCTTGCCCGTGGCGCGTTGCCGTGCCCACTATCCCGAACCAACGGAGTGACCCGATGTCCCGCGAGATCATCCATACCGACGACGCCCCGGCCGCCATCGGCCCGTATTCCCAGGCCGTGCGTATCGGCGACACCGTCTACCTCTCCGGCCAGATCCCCCTCGATCCCGAGTCCATGACCCTGGTCGAGGGCGGCTTCGAGACCCAGGCCCGGCAGGTGTTCGAGAACCTGCGCGCGGTCTGCCGCGCCGCCGGCGGTGACCTCGCGGATATCGCCAAGCTCAATATCTACCTCACCGACCTCGCCAACTTCGCCACCGTGAACGATCAGATGATGGCCTACTTCGCCGAGCCGTATCCGGCACGGGCGGCGATCGGCGTCGCCGCGCTGCCCAAGGGCGCGCAGGTGGAGATGGAGGGGATCCTGAGCCTCGCCGGCTGAACGCGCATGGCCGTGACAGGCCCGCTGGAGCGGCCGGTCACCGACCTGCCGCGGGTGGGGCCCCGGCTGGCCGAGCGCCTCGCCCGGCTGGGGCTGCACCGCGTTGGTGACCTGCTCTTCCATCTCCCGCTGCGCTACGAGGACCGCACCCGGGTGGTGCCCCTGGGCGAGCTGCGTCCGGGGCGTACCGGCCTGATCGAGGCCCGGGTAGCCCATGCCGCCGTGGTGCCCGGCCGTCGCCGGCGCCTGGTCTGCCGGGTGGAGGACGGCACCGGTGCCGCCGAGCTGGTCTTCTTCCACTTCCATGCCGCGCAGCAGCGCCGGCTTCAGCCGGGCACCCGCGTGCGCGCCTTCGGCGAGGGCCGTCCCGGGGCGGGCATGCTGCAGATGGTCCATCCGGAATGGGAGGTGATCACCGGCGACGCCCCGGCGCCGGTGGATGACGGTCTCACCCCCGTCTACCCGACCACGGAGGGTGTCACCCAGCCGACGCTGCGCCGGATCGTGGCCCACGCCCTGGATACCGGGGCGCGGGCGCTGCCCGAGCTGCTGCCGGATCGGCTGCGCGAGGCGCTGTCGCTGCCGCCCCTGGACGAGGCGCTGGCCATCATCCACCGGCCGCCGCCGGACACGTCGGTCGAGGCCCTGCTCGACGGCCGCCACCCCGCGGTGCGCCGGCTCGCCTTCGAGGAGCTGCTGGCCCATCGCCTCAGCCTCCTGCGCCTGCGCGAGGCCCATCGCCGGAGCCTGCCGGCGCCGCGGCTCACCGGCGACGGTGGGCTGCGCGAGGCCCTGCGGCAGGCCCTGCCGTTCGCGCTCACGGAGGCCCAGGAACGGGTCCTGGCCGAGGTGCTGGCGAATCTCGCCGAGCCGCAGGCCATGCTGCGGCTGGTCCAGGGCGATGTCGGCTCGGGCAAGACGGTGGTCGCCGCGCTCGCCGCACTCGCCGGGGTCGAGGCGGGCTGCCAGGCGGCGGTGATGGCGCCCACGGAGCTGCTCGCCGAGCAGCACTTCCGTGCCTTCCGTGACTGGCTGGCACCGCTCGGCGTGAGCGTGGACTACGTCTCCGGACGGCTGTCCGGGCGCGCCCGGCGGGACGCCCTGGCCGCGCTCGCTGATGGCACCACGCGGGTCGCCGTGGGCACCCACGCGCTGTTTCAGTCGGAGGTCGCGTTCCATGCCCTGGGACTGGTGATCATCGACGAGCAGCACCGCTTCGGCGTGCATCAGCGCTTGGCGCTGCGAAACAAGGGCGCGGACGGCGCCAGCCAGCCCCACCAGCTGATCATGACCGCCACGCCGATCCCGCGGACGCTGGCGATGACCGCCTATGCCGACCTGGACGTCTCGGTGATCGACGAGCTCCCGCCCGGGCGCCAGCCGGTGGCCACCGTGGCGGTGCCGGACACCCGCCGCGACGATGTCGTCCAGCGGGTGCGTGCCGCCTGCGCCGAGGGCCGGCAGGCGTACTGGGTCTGCACCCTGGTGGAGGAGTCCGAGGTGCTGGAGGCGGAGGCGGCCGAGGAGCGTGCGCGGCTGCTCGGCGAGGCCCTGCCGGACCTGCGCGTGGGGCTGGTCCACGGCCGGCTTACGGGCAGCGAGAAGGAGGCGGTGATGACCGCCTTCGAACACGGCGGGCTGGATCTGCTGGTGGCCACCACGGTGATCGAGGTGGGCGTGGACGTGCCCAACGCCTCGCTGATGATCATCGAGAACCCGGAGCGCCTGGGCCTGGCCCAGCTCCATCAGCTCCGCGGCCGGGTCGGCCGGGGCAGTGCCGCGAGCAGCTGCGTGCTTCTCTATCACGGCCCGCTCTCGGAGACCGCGAAGGCCCGGCTCGGGGTGCTGCGCGAGAGCGGCGACGGCTTCCGGATTGCCGCCCGGGACCTGGAGATACGTGGCCCGGGGGAGCTGCTCGGCACCCGCCAGACCGGCGCGATGGAGTACCGCATCGCAGACCTCGGGCGTGACGCGGACCTGCTGGACGACGTCCGCACAGCGGCGTCGCGGCTGTTCGCCGGGGACGCCGCTACCGTGCAGGCGCTGATTGAGCGCTGGGTGGGCGAGGGCGAGCGCTACGCCCAGGCGTGAGCAATCCGTTCAGGCGTCACGGATCTGAAAGGAGTCGAACAGCCGTTCTATAGGGTGTGCCCGGGTCGTCTCCAGCAGCCCGGTCACTCCGGGCGCGCCGTAGGCGGGATCGGTGGCGCCGGTCGCGCGGCAGGCCTGTAGCGTATAGTGCCGCACGCCGAGCCTGGCCAGCTCCCTGGCCAGGTGCAGTAGCCCATCCGGGCTGATCACAAGGGGGTGAACCGTGGTGCGGACTTCGTAGGTGACGCCGCTGCCGAGCAGATAGTCCAGGCTCTGCCGGGCTCGCTCGCCGCTGCCGGGCACGCCGGTGACCCGCTCGTAATCGCTGAACCGGGTCTTGACGTCGAATCCCACCCAGTCCACCTGCGGCAGCAGCCGGCGCAACCGCTGCGGATAGGCGCCGCCGGTGTGCAGACCCGTCTCGAAGCCCAGGGATCGGACCTCGGCGAGGGCGTGCGCAAGCCCCCGTTGGAGGGTCGGTTCGCCGCCGGAGAAGACCACGCCGTCCAGTAGCCCCCGGCGCTGGCGCAGGAACTCGCGCACCGACGGCCAGCCGATCGTCTCCGGACCCGTGGCCGGGATCAGGTGGGGGTTGTGGCAGTAGCCGCACGCCCAGGGGCAGCCCTGGCAGAACACCACGGCGGCGAGCCGTCCGGGCAGGTCCACCGCGGTCATGGGGACGAGGCCGGCCACCTGGAGGGCGGCCGGCGGTTTCCGGTCAGTCAAGATGCGTGCGCTCCTCGCGGAAGTGTCGCCGCTCACGGTGCTCGCCCCGCTTGCCGACGTTGAACGACGAAACCGGACGGTGGTAGCCCATGACGCGGGTCCATACCTCGCAGGGCTGACGCTCCTCGTCGCGGAGCGCCTCGTGGCTGTCGTGCTCGGGTCGTACTGTCGTCATGGCGTATGCCCTCCTTACGTATTGCTGATGGTGTCGTGGTCCTGCCTGCCCGTCTCTCGCCGTCGGCGCGCGAGGATCTCCTCGTCGCACCGGGGGCAGTAGGGGTGCTCGCCGGCGAGGTAGCCGTGCCTGGGGCAGATGGAGAAGGTCGGCGTGATCGTTATGTAGGGCAGGTGGAAGCGCTCCAGCGAATGCCGGACCAGTTTGCGGCAGGCCGCCGTGCTGGAGATCCGTTCGTTCATGTACAGGTGCAGTACGGTGCCCCCGGTGTAGCGACGCTGCAGCGCCTCCTGGTGTGCCAGCGCCTCGAACGGGTCGTCAGTATGGCCCACTGGCAGCTGCGAGGAGTTGGTGTAGTAGGGCGTCTCCTCGGTGCCGGCCTGGAGGATGCCGGGGAAGCGCCTGCGGTCCTCCCGGGCGAAGCGGTAGGTGGTGCCTTCCGCGGGCGTCGCTTCCAGGTTGTACATGTGTCCGGTCTCTTCCTGGAATCCGGCGATGACGTCGCGCACGTGATCGAGGAACTCGGCCGCGAACCGTTGACCCCAGGGCGTGGTGATGTCGTGGGCGTCGTCGGTGAAGTTGCGGATCATCTCGTTGATCCCGTTCACGCCGAGGGTCGAGAAGTGGTTGCGCAGCGTGCCAAGGTAGCGCCGGGTATAGGGGAACAGCCCGGCGTCCATGTGCCGCTGGATGACCCTGCGCTTGATCTCCAGGCTGCGGCAGGCCAGCGCGAGCAGGGTATCGAGCTGTTCGTACAGCGCCGCGGCGTCGCCGCGGTAGAGGTGGCCGAGGCGGGCACAGTTGATGGTGACCACCCCGAGCGATCCGGTCTGTTCCGCGCTGCCGAACAGGCCGTTGCCCCGCTTGAGCAGCTCGTTGAGATCGAGCTGGAGCCGGCAGCACATAGAGCGGACCATGTGCGGCTCGAGGTCGGAGTTGATGAAGTTCTGGAAATACGGCAGGCCGTACTTCGCGGTCATCGCGAACAGTCGTTCCGCGTTCTCCGATTCCCAGGGAAAGTCGTCGGTGATGTTGTAGGTGGGGATGGGGAAGGTGAACACCCGTCCGCGGGCGTCGCCAGCGGTCATGACCTCCATGTACGCCCGGTTGATCATGTCCATCTCGTCCTGGAGCTCGCCGTAGGTGAAGGGCATGGGCTCGCCGCCGATCACCGGTGTGTCCTCGCACAGGTCTGCCGGACAGATCCAGTCGAAGGTGAGATTGGTAAAGGGCGTCTGTGTGCCCCAGCGCGAGGGGACGTTGAGGTTGTAGACGAGCTCCTGTATCGCCTGCCGGACCTCGGGGTAGGTGAGGCTGTCCTTGCGCACGAACGGGGCCATGTAGGTGTCGAACGACGAGAACGCCTGGGCGCCGGCCCACTCGTTCTGCAGCGTACCCAGGAAGTTCACGATCTGGCCCACGGCGGAGCCTAGGTGCCGTGGCGGGCCGGCCTCGACCTTGCCGGGGATCCCGTTCAGGCCCTCATTGAGCAGGTTGCGCAGCGACCAGCCGGCGCAGTAGCCGGCAAGCATGTCCAGGTCGTGGATGTGGATATCGCCGCGGCGGTGAGCCTCACCGATCTCCGCGGGGTAGACATGGCTGAGCCAGTAGTTGGCTACGACCTTGCCGGAGACGTTCAGGATCAGTCCGCCGAGGGAGTAGCCCTGGTTCGCGTTGGCGTTGATCCGCCAGTCTTCGCGTCCGAGGTATTCGTTGATGGTCCGCTCGACATCGACGAGCGTGTGCCGGTCCCGCCGCAGCCGGGCGTGCTGTTCGCGGTAGGCGATATAGGCGCGTGCGGTGGTGAAGTGTCCGGTCCCGGCGAGTTCGCGTTCGACGGCGTCCTGGATGGTCTCGACGCCGATTTCGGCATCCCCGTCCCCTGTCTCCGCGAGCCGGGCGATCACTTCTCGAGTGAGGGTCGCCGCGGCCTCGTTGCCGAATTCGCCGGTTGCTGCACCGGCCTGGCGTATCGCCGTGTGAATCTTGTCGGGGTCGAACGGCGCGTGGTTGCCGTCGCGCTTGACGACGCGGGCCGCCGGGGACGCATCGCCGGAGTCCTTCCGGCCACAGCGCGGGTGTTGGGGCATGAGTGATCTCCGCCGTGTCGGACGATGGGTCGAGCATGGCGGCAATCAATATGTGGCACATTGACTTGTGTCAGAGCACTATATGTAGTTACTCGTGGCCGGCGTGGTGCGGGGGTCTCACGCGCAGCGTCTCCGCGGAGACCGTGCTCAGCGGTACATGTAGTGCAGCACGATCCCCACGAAGATCACGCCGCCGTACCAGTTGTTGTTCAGAAAGGCCTGGAAGCAGGGGCCGCGCTCGCGCTCGCGGATCAGCCACTGCTGGCGGACGAACAGCAGCGCACCGAGGGCCACCGACGCGTAGTAGATCGCCGATAGCTGTGCGGCGATGCCGATACCGACGAGCGTGACCGTCATCAGCACCTGCAGCAGGCCGATGATCATGCGGTCCTGGTTGCCGAACAGGATCGCCGTGGAGCGCACGCCGATGCGCAGGTCGTCATCCCGGTCGACCATGGCGTACTCGGTGTCGTAGACCGTGGCCCAGATCACCGCGGAGAGGAACACCAGCCACGCCAGCGGCGGCAGCGCGCCGGCCTCGGCGGCGAAGGCCATGGGCACTGCCCAGCCGAACGCCGCCCCCAGGTGGACCTGGGGCAGGTGGGTGTAGCGCTTGGCGAACGGGTAGGTCGCCGCGAGGGCCGCGCCGGCGAAGGCCAGCGCGATGGTGAGGCCGTTCATGGTCAGCACCAGCGCGAAGGCGACGGCGCAGAGCACGGCAAAGACCCCCAGGGCCTCGCGCTCGCCCACCCGGCCGGTCGCCAGCGGCCGTTCCTGCGTCCGTTTGACGTGACCGTCAAAGTCGCGGTCGGCGAAGTCGTTGATCACGCAGCCCGCCGCGCGCATCACCAGCACCCCCGCGATGAACACCGCGAGCACGAGGGGGCGCGGCGGACCCTCGGCGGCGAGCCACAGCGCCCAGAGCATCGGCCAGAGCAGCAGGAAGTTGCCGATCGGCCGGTCGAACCGGGCCATGCGTGCATAGTCGTGCAGCCGGGTCAGCCATCCAGTGGGCGTGTTCGTGCTCATCCTGCATCCTCCTCGGCGCGAAGGAGCGCCGGCAGAAAGACCTCGGCGACCAGCAGGGCGCGTCCGCCGGCACGGAATACCGAGCGGCGCGCCCATTGCGCGGGGGCCTCGCCGTGGTGCTCGGCATCCCGGCGCAGGCCGTCCCCGGGGCGCAGCCGGGCGACCTCGATGGGACCGCGGCGCAGGGGGTAGCGCCCGAAGAGCACGCGGCCCAGGGGCGTGTGCCCGAGGGCGCGGAGCCGGCGCAGGGTGCCGCCGAGGGTGGCGGTCGGGATGATGCTCCGGGCGTAGATCCACGGCGTGTCGCCGTTGCAGAGCATGACCTCGCGGACCCAGGCCAGGCGGTGCTCGCGGACCCCCACGGGGCGGCGTTCGTCCCGCCAGGGGCGCTGCCAGTACTGGCCCACGACCTCCACGCGGAAGGCACCGTCGCAGCGCCGGCGCATGCGGGCGGTCAGCGATCCCGGGGTCTCGATCCAGGGTCTCAGCGCCGGCGGGACGTGGCCCCCGGCCGGGGCGCCGATGGGACGCCAGTTACGCGCTCCAGGCAAGCCGTTCCTCCCTGCGGATCCGTGCACGACCGCCGGGGCGTCTCCGGTGGCGGTCGTGTGCCGCCCGGCGGGGTCGTCTAGTGCGCATGTAGGTCGCGGGGCCGTTGGTGCCGGCGCCCGGGGCCGGTATTCTGGCACGCCGGTGGCGGGGCGGCCAGTGAGCCCGCGGAGCGGGCCGCCAGCGGGTGGCCATAGTGGACCGCGCCGGCATTCAGCGGCGGTTTCGTGCGCCGTCGGGGAGCGTTCGTGCCGGGGCGCAGACCCAGACCGTCCCGACGCCGGCGCGGCGGAGTGCCTCTGTGACCGCCGTGAGGGTGGCAGCGGTGGTGACGACGTCGTCGACGACCAGGACCCGCCGCGGCAGGCGCCGCGGATCGGCGACGAAGGCGCGACGCACGTTGGCCCGGCGGCGCCTCGCGTTGCCGCCGCGCTGGTCCGGTCCGGGGGCCGGGCGCTGGAGCGATCCGTGCAGGGTGCGGCCGGGCAGGCGCCGCGCGATCTCTGCGGCCTGGTTGAAGCCCCGTTCGCGCAGCCGGCGCCGGTGCAGGGGGACGGGCAGGATGGCGCCCGGGCATTCCGACGGCAGGGCGCCGGCGAGCAGGTCCGCGAGGAGGCGGCCGGCGGCTAAGTCGCCGTCGTCCTTGAAGGCGTGGACGAGGCCGCTCACCGGTGGCGTGTAGGCGAGCGGGGCGATCAGGCGCTGCCACGGGGGCGGCCGGCGGAGGCAGTGCCCGCAGGGCGCGTCTGGTCGTCCCGGCGGTAGCGGCAGGCCGCAGCCGGGGCAGGGCGGGTCGATCCACGGCAGCGCGGCGCGGCAGTCGCGGCACAGCTCCGCGGCGGCCTCGGGCGGCTCGCCGCAGAGCCGGCAGGGAGCGGCCATGAGGTGCCGCCCGATACCCTCCCACAGTGCCGCGAGGTCCATGCCCGGTATCATGACGGCCTCCCTGCCGTGCCCGTAATGACCGCATCATACGGTAGGATGGCGGCGGTTCGCAGCGCCGGAGAGGACAGTACAGTCATGGCCGAGACCGACCACGGGGTGCGGGTGCGGGCGGCACGTTTCGATGCCGCGGCCGCCCATTACGACGAGGCCGCCGTCCTGCATCGCGAGGTAGGGGCGCGCCTGGTCGAGCGCTTCGAGCTCATCCGCATGGAGCCGGCCACGGTGCTGGACGTCGGTGCCGGTACCGGCGCGGTGACCCGCGAGCTGATGACGCACTACCGCAAGGCGCGCTTTACCGCGCTCGACCCGGCGCCGGCGATGTTGCGCCTGGCGCGGGGGCGGGCGCCGCGGTGGCGCCGCCTGCGCGGCGTCGCCGGTCGTGCCGAGTCGCTGCCCATCGCCGACGATACCTTCGACGTGGTGTTCTCGAACCTCGCGTTGCAGTGGGTCACGGACCTGCCGGCGGCGTTCGCCGAGGTCCAGCGCGTGCTGCGCCCGGGCGGCGTGTTCATGTTCTCGTGCTTCGGTCCGGACACGCTTGCCGAGCTCAGGGCGGCCTGGGCCGGTGCCGACGCCCATGCCCGCGTGAACACCCTGGTGGACATGCACGACATCGGCGATGCGATGGCCCGCGCGCGGCTGGCGGAGCCGGTGATGGACATGGAGTACTTCACGCTCACCTATCCGGAACCCCGCGCCCTGCTCCGGGAGCTACGCGCCCTCGGTTCCCATGCGATTGATCCGGGCCGTCCCCGCGGGTTGACCGGGCCGGGCCGGCTCCGCGCGATGATTGCCGCCTATGAGGCCGGGCGGGACGACGAAGGCCGCATCCCCGCCACCTACGAGGTCATCTACGGCCATGCCTGGGGTACCGGCAATATCTTCCGTGCCGGTGAGCGGGCCGCCGCGCAACCGGCCGCCGGTACACCCGGCAGCTCCGCGACTTGATCCAGATCATTGCAGCGACGAGAATTGAGTCCGGAGCGACGGCTTGCGCGTCCATCGCGATTCCCTAGAATACGGTGCGGTTCGCGGTAGGCCGGCTCCGTCACGGCTCGGGAGGTGCGCGTGATGGCGGTGACCGCAGACCCTGTCGGCACCGACGGTGCCCGGCGGTTTGTCCTCAAGCCGGCGTTTGGCGGACACTGGCACGAAACGGTTGCGGTGTTCCGTGCCGTCGCCGCGGTCAGCCTCGGCATCGCCTTGGTATTAACGTGGTACGGGCTCTGGCCGGTGCTGCCGTTCGCGGGTCTGGAGCTGTCACTGCTTGGCTGGGCTCTGTACGTCTCGGCACGGCGGGCGCTGGACACCGAGGTGATCACGGTGTCCGATGACTGGGTGTGCATAGAGAAGGGGCGCGGCCGGCCTCAGAGGTGGTGGCGGTTCGAGCGCTACTTCAGCGAGGTACGTGTGCCGGCGCCGGATGCGCCGGGGCCGCGGCTGATGATCCGTTGCCGCGATGAGTGCGTCGAGCTGGGGGATTTCCTGGCGGCCGGCGAACGCCGGCAACTGGCCCGGGAGCTGTACCGCTGCATCGGGCCGGTGGCTGCCGGCGGAATGCGCCCGGCCGCCTGAGCGCGATAGCGGTCTCAATCGATTCGGGAGACTTCGAGGGATGATTCGAAAAAAGCTTAACGCCGTCATCGGCTGTGTTCTGGCGATGGGGCTCCTGGCCCTGGCGCCCCCGGTGCTGGCCGACTGGGCGTTGAACATGACGGAGGGGGTGACGCAGACCAGCCACGACGTGTATGGCCTGCACATGACCATCTTCTGGATCACGGTGATCATCGGCATCGTGGTCTTTGGCGCGATCTTCTACTCCATCTTTGCGCACCGGAAGTCCCGGGGTGTGAAGCCGGCGAAGTTCCATCACAACACCGCGGTGGAGATCGTCTGGACGGTGATACCGCTGCTGATCCTCGTCGGCATGGCCATCCCTGCCACCGGTGTACTCATTGACATGGACGACACCGGCGAGGCCGAGATGACCGTCAAGGTCACCGGCTACCAGTGGAAGTGGGGCTATGAATACATGGGCGAGGGCGTGAGCTTCTACAGCGAGCTCGCCGAGAGCAGCAACAAGGCCCGGCAAAGGGGCTCCGGCGTGGACCCCGCCTCGGTGAACAATTACCTCCTCGAGGTCGACAACCGCCTCGTGGTGCCCACGGACACCAAGATCCGCTTCATGATCACCTCCGCGGACGTCATCCACTCCTGGTGGGTGCCCGCCCTCGGCTGGAAGAAGGACGCCATTCCGGGCTTCATCAACGAGACCTGGACCCGGATCGACCAGCCGGGTGTGTACCGGGGTCAGTGCGCCGAGCTCTGCGGCCGCGGCCATGCCTTCATGCCGGTGGTGGTCGAGGCCGTCAAGCCGGAGGAGTTCAAGCGCTGGCTTGCGGAGCACAAGAGCGACGGTGGCGCCGACGGGGCGCAGACCGCCGGGGCCGGGGATGCGGGCGAGCCCGTGGTCGCCTCGGCTAACGAATGATCGCTAGGAGGACGATTTCATGAGTGCGACATCACACGACGTGGCGCACGGACACGAGCACAGCCAGGGGTTCATCCGGCGCTGGCTGATGTCCACGAACCACAAGGACATCGGCACCCTCTACCTGGTGACCGCGCTGATCGCGCTGTTCTCCGGCGGCACCATGGCCATGGTCATTCGTGCGGAACTCTTCCAGCCGGGTATCCAGCTGGTGGATCCGTACTTCTTCAACCAGATGACCACCATGCACGGCCTCATCATGATCTTCGGCGCGGTGATGCCGGCGTTCGTGGGCCTGGCCAACTGGATGATCCCGATGATGGTGGGCGCGCCGGACATGGCGCTGCCGCGGATGAACAACTTCAGCTTCTGGCTGCTGCCCGTGGGCCTGCTGCTCATCGCCTCTACGCTGCTGATGCCCGGCGGCGCGCCGGCCGGCGGCTGGACGATGTATCCGCCGCTGGTGCTGCAGACCGGCCAGGCGTTCCCGTTCCTGATATTCGGCATCCATATCCTCGGCATCAGCTCGATCATGGGCGCGATCAACGTCATCGCCACCGTGCTCAACATGCGTGCGCCGGGCATGACGCTTATGAAGATGCCGATGTTCGTGTGGACCTGGCTGATTACCGCGTTCCTGCTGATCGCCGTGATGCCGGTGCTCGCGGGCGCGATCACGATGCTGCTCACCGACCAGTACTTCGGTACGACCTTCTTCAATGCCGCCGGCGGCGGTGACCCGACGCTCTACCAGCACGTGTTCTGGTTCTTCGGCCACCCCGAGGTCTACATCATGATCCTGCCGGCGTTCGGGATCATCTCGGAGATCGTGCCGACGTTCGCGCGCAAGCCGCTGTTCGGCTATGCCTCGATGGTCTACGCCACGGCCTCGATCGCGTTCCTGTCGTTCATCGTATGGGCGCATCACATGTTCACCGTGGGCATGCCGCTGGCCGGTGAGCTGTTCTTCATGTACGCGACCATGCTCATCGCCGTGCCCACGGGCGTGAAGGTGTTCAACTGGGTGGCCACGATGTGGCGCGGGGCGATGACCTTCGAGACGCCGATGCTCTTCGCCATCGGCTTCATTATCCTGTTCACCATCGGTGGCTTCTCCGGGCTGATGCTTGCGATCGCCCCGGCGGACTTCCAGTACCACGACACCTACTTCGTGGTGGCGCACTTCCACTACGTGCTGGTCACCGGTGCGCTGTTCTCCATCATCGCCGCCGTCTACTACTGGCTGCCCAAGTGGACCGGTGTGATGTACAACGAGCGTCTGGGCAAGACGCACTTCTGGCTGTCCGTGATCTTCGTGAACGTGCTGTTCTTCCCGCAGCACTTCCTCGGGCTGGCCGGCATGCCGCGGCGGATCCCGGACTACTCGGCCCAGTTCGCCGACTGGAACATGATCTCCAGCATCGGCGGCTTCGGCTTCGGCCTCACGCAGCTGCTGTTCGTCTATCTCGTGATCCGCAGCATGAGCGGCCGTGGCGAGCCCGCGACGGCGGGCGTCTGGGAGGGCGCGAAGGGCCTGGAGTGGGAGGTGCCCTCGCCGGCGCCGCACCATACCTTCGAGACCCCGCCCGAGGTACGCTAGCGCTACGGGGTGCCGCCTTCCGCGGGAGGCGGCACCGTGAACGGATCAGGGAGAGCGCGTTCCATGCAGGAAGGCGATAACCAGGCCAGACGCCGGCGCGGGGTGCGAATCACCGTGTTCGTGCTCGCGGTGGCGGCACTGGCCGCCTACGTGGGGACCTTCGTCGCGAACATGTAGAGGCGCACCGCGGTCGCGCCGGCGCGACGGGTCGTTACTGGACGATTAGAGGATGGGATCGATGGCACACGCACAGGGTGGGGGGTATTACGTCCCCGACTACAGCTACTGGCCGCTGGTGGCCAGCGCCGGACTGGCCTGCATGGGCGCCGGCGGGGCCGGCTACCTGCAGAGCCTCTCGTGGGGGCCGTATGCGCTTGGCATCGGCCTGGCGATCATGGTCGTGGTCTTTTTCGGGTGGTTCGGCAGTGTCATCCGCGAGGGGCTGTCGGGGCTGTACAGCGACCAGGTGGACATCTCCTTCCGCTGGGGGATGATCTGGTTCATCTTCTCCGAGGTGATGTTCTTCGGCGCGTTCTTCGGCGCGCTGTTCTATGCGCGGATGCTCTCCGTGCCGTGGCTCGGCGGTGCCGACCCGGCCACCAGCAAGGTCCTGTGGGATTCGGTGGCCCTCAACTGGCCGACCGCCGGCCCGGGCATGACCGGGCTCGAATTCGAACCCATGGGTGCGTGGCCGCTGCCGAGCATCAACACCATCATCCTGCTGACCTCCGGCGTGACGCTGACTATCGGTCACCACGCGCTCAAGGCCGGTGAGCGCGGCAAGCTGGTGCTGGCGATGATCGCCACCATCCTGCTCGGTGCCTCGTTCGTGAGCCTGCAGGCCTACGAGTATTTCGAGGCCTGGACCCACATGAACCTGCAGCTCGGTACCGGTATCTACGGTTCGACGTTCTTCATGCTCACGGGCTTTCACGGCGCTCACGTGATCATGGGCACGATCATGCTCACCGTGATCGCACTGCGCTGCATGCGGGGCCACTTCAATCCGGACCAGCATTTCGGCTTCGAGGCGGTGGCCTGGTACTGGCACTTCGTGGACGTGGTCTGGCTGGGGCTGTTCGTGTTCGTCTACATACTCTGAAAAGCGCCGTGCCCGGGCGCGGGCCCGCTCACGACAGCGGGCTTGCGTTCGGGTGCAGGACCCCGGTGAACAGCGCCAGCAGGATCAGCGCGAACAGCACGACCGACAGGGTGATGCGCACCGTCAGCGCGTTGAGCGTGCGCCGGGTGCGGCTACCGTCACGGATGAGGAAGAACAGGCCGGAGCCGAGACTGGCGATGATGGCCAGCATGGTGATAACGATTCCCGCCTTGATGAACAGCGTCATTGGCAGCTCCCGCTGGTTGGCGTCTCGGATCGCGGCTGCCGACAGCTGGCGCGCGAGTGGGTGCCGTCCCTATTCTACGCGAGATGCCGGAGCGCCGGGGCGCACCGCCTGATGCGTGTCGGTCCGTTCGTCTTCCGGCCGGGGCGCTGGCCGACGCTGGTCACCCTCGTGCTCCTGCCGGTGCTGATCGCCCTGGGCTTCTGGCAGATCGATCGGGCGCACCAGAAGGAGGCGCTGATCGCCGCCCGGGAATCGGCGGCGGCCGCGCCGGTGCTGGCGCTCAACGCCGGTTTGCCCACTCCGGAGGCGGGGCTGCACCGGCTGGCACGCGCGCGCGGGCGCTACGACGCCGGGCATCAGTTCCTGCTGGATAACCAGACGCGGGACGGCGTGCCCGGCTACCGGATCATTACGCCGCTGCGCCTCGAGGGCACCGACGCCGCCGTGCTGGTGGACCGCGGCTGGGTGGCCGCGCCGCCGCGCCGCTCGCAGCTGCCGGACATCGCGGTGGCGGCGACGCCGCGCACCGTACGTGGCCGTCTCGGTGACGGTCCGTCCGTGGGCCTGCGTCTCGGCGAGGCGTATCATGGCGACGGCAGCTGGCCGAGGCGGATCCAGTACCTGGACTTCGATGTCCTGGCGAAGGCCCTGCCGTACCCGGTGACGCCCTATCTCCTGCGCACCGGGGCGGCGGCGGAGAAGGCGCGTCCGGAGACGATGCGCTTCGGACCGCGTCGTCACTACGGCTACGCCGTGCAGTGGTTCGCGCTGGCTACCGCGCTGCTGGTGATCTACATCGGCGTCAACACCCGATTGAAGGGCAGGCATGAACGCGACTGAAACCCGTCGTTCCGGGTCGCGCTGGCCGATCATCGTGCTGGCCGTGATGTTCTTCGGCCCGGCCATCCTGGCCTGGGTCATGGTGATCAATGGCTGGCAACCCGGGGCGACCACCAACAATGGCGTGCTCGTGGATCCGCCCGTGAGCCAGGGGCACGAAGGCTGGCGCATGGCGAATGGCCGGGCGATGCCGGCGAAGTGGTTCGAGGGCTACTGGACGTTGCTCGTCCCCGTCGACGGGGACTGCGGGGCGGAGTGCCGCGCCATGCTCGACGAGCTCCGGCGTGCGCGCGTTGCGCTCAACCGCGATGCGGACCGGGTGCGCGTGCTGCTGCTTCAGCCGCGGGATGCCGCGCCGTTACCCGCCCGCCAGGCCTTCGGCGGGCTCGTGCGGGCGAGTGCGCCGCGCGAGCGTGTCACGGCCCTGCTGGACGATGTCCCGGGGGGCGGCGACGCCGGCCGCGGGGTCTTCATCGTCGATTACCTGGGCTTCCGGATGATGGGGTATCCGGTCCCGCTGGACGGCTCGGGGCTGCTTGACGACATGGAACGTCTGCTCAAGGCCGCCGAGGAGCGTATCGAGGACCATCTCCAGCACAGCAAGCCCGACGCCGGCTGACGACGCCAACCGTCAAGCAAGAGGAAATCCGCGTGTCCCGTTCCCCGTGGTTCCGGCGACTGTCCCTCATCGCGACCCTGCTGACCCTCGTCGTGGTCGTGCTCGGCGCCTACGTGCGCCTCTCCGACGCCGGTCTCGGCTGTCCCGACTGGCCGGGCTGCTACGGCCAGATCAGCGTCCCGGACGCCCCGGAGGAGATCGCGAGCGCCAACGCCGCCTACCCGGACCGGCCCGTGGAGGCGGCGAAGGGCTGGAAGGAGATGGTTCACCGCTACGTGGCCGGCACACTCGGGCTGCTGGTCTTCGCGCTCGCGGTCCTGGCCTGGCGTAACCGGCGCGAGCCCGGCCAGCCCCTGGCCGTGCCGCTGGCTCTGGTGGCCGTGATCGTCTTCCAGGCACTTCTGGGCATGTGGACCGTGACCTGGAAGCTCAAGCCGCTGATCGTCATGGCCCATCTGCTGGGCGGGCTCACGACCCTGTCGCTGCTCACCTGGCAGACCCTGCGTGTGTTTGGCGGTGCCGGCGCGCTGCGCCTGCCGCGGGGCTGGCGCGTCGCCCTGGTGGCGGCGCTCGCGCTGCTCGCCGGCCAGATTGCCCTGGGCGGCTGGACCAGCGCGAACTACGCCGCGCTCGCCTGCAACGAGTTCCCGGCATGCACGCCGGGTGAGGTCTGGCCCGAGGTAGCGGACTTCCCGGCCGGCTTCGACCCCTGGCACGGAATCGGGCCCGATTACGAGTATGGTACCCACCTCAGCCGCGGGGCCAAGGTCGCGATCCACTTGGCCCACCGGGCCGGGGCGGTGGTGGTCTTCCTCGCTCTGTTCGGCCTGGGGCTGGCGCTGATCCGCCGGGGCGGCCTCGCCGCCGCGGGCGGGGCCGCGCTCGCCGCGGGCGTCACCGCGCAGTTCGCCCTGGGGGTCAGTAACGTCCTGTTCAGCTTGCCCCTCGGCGTGGCCGTGGCGCACAATGCAGGCGCCGCGATACTGCTCGCGGTGCTCGTCGCGCTGAATCACTTCGCACATCCGAGCCGACTGTCATGAATCACACCGCCTCCGTCGCCGCCAGCGAGGATCTACCGGTGCATCGCCACCTCATCCGTCACTGGCGGGACTACTACGAGCTCTGCAAGCCCGGCGTGGTCGCGCTGATGGTGTTTACCGCGGTGGTCGGCGAGCTGCTGGCGGTGACCACCGAGGTGCCCTGGCGGGCGCTGACGATCGGCAACCTGGGCATCGCGCTCGCCGCCGCCTCGGCGGCGGCGGTGAACCACCTGGTCGATCGCGGCATCGATGCGCGCATGGCGCGCACCCGCGGCCGGCCCATCCCCAGCGGCCACATCCGGCTGCCCCACGCGATCGCCTTCGCCGCGCTGCTCGGCGTCGCCGGCCTCGGCCTGCTGTACTACCTTGTCAATCCGCTCACCGCGCTGCTGACCTTCGGCTCGCTGCTCGGCTACGCGTTCGTCTACACGATGTTCCTCAAGCGGGCGACGCCGCAGAACATCGTCATCGGCGGCGCGGCGGGTGCCGCGCCGCCGGTGCTTGGCTGGACGGCGGTGACCGGCAGCGTCGATCCCAACGCGCTGCTGCTGTTCCTGATCATCTTCACGTGGACGCCGCCGCATTTCTGGGCGCTGGCCATCCACCGTCAGGCGGACTACGCCCGCGCCGACATCCCGATGCTGCCGGTCACCCACGGCGACCGATTCACCCGCTGGCATGTGCTGTTCTACACCCTGCTGCTGGTGGCGGTGACGGCGCTGCCCTTCGCGACCGGGATGAGCGGCTGGCTGTACTTCGTCGGTGCGATGGTCCTTGGCGTGGTGTACCTCGGCTACGGCGTGGCCATGCTGGTGAGCGATTCGGCCTCGCTGCCGATGCGCTCGTTCGGCTACTCGATTATCTATCTGATGGCGCTGTTCGCGCTGCTGCTGCTGGATCACTACCTGCCGATCATGGCGTCCGCGCTCGGCGGCTGACCGCCGCCGGGCGCCGTTACGACCGCTGTCCGCGGCGGAGGATGTACTAGTCTTCCCTCGACGGCGTTGCGTTTGCTTGACGTGAGCCCCGCCACGCCGGCGCGAACGCGCCTTGCCCCCGAACCGCTCCGGCGTTCTGACACACGGCAATCCCTCTGGGAAGATGAGTATGGATTACATCCCCACCGAGCTGCTGCGCAGCTTCGTGCTGGTTGCCGAGGCCGAGGGCTTTACCCGCGCGGGCGAGCGCCTGGGCCGCTCCCAGCCGGCGGTCAGCCTCCAGATGAAGCGCCTCGAGGAGCTCACGGGCCAGTCGCTGCTGGTGCGCGACGGCCGCCGCCTGCGTCTCACGCCGGCCGGGGAGACGCTGCTCGACTATGCCCAGCGGATCCTCGCGCTCAATCGCGAGGCAATGGGGCGGCTGGCCACCCCGGAGCTTGCGGGCACGGTCCGCCTGGGGGTGCCCAACGAGTTCGCCAGCTCCTTTCTCCCGGAAATCCTCGGCAAGTTCGCCAAGGCCCATCCGAACGTCACCCTGGAGGTTACCTGCGACCTCAGCAACCGGCTGCTTGCCCGGCGCGAGCGCGAGGAGCTGGACCTGGTCTTCGCGCTGCACGCCGATGCCGAGGACGTCGCCTCCGGAGCGGGCTGGACGGAGGAACTCGTGTGGGTCACGAGTCCCCGTCACGACAGCCACGTGCGCACGCCGGTGCCGCTGGTGGTGGCCCCGGAGGGCTGCGTCTACCGCGGCCGGATCCTCTCGCACCTGGAGCGTGAGGCGGTGCCGTGGCGGGTGGCCTACACCTGCGCGAGCTTCGGGGGGATCCGCGCGGGCGTACTCGCCGGTCTCGGCGTGACGGTGCTCGCACGCAGCATCGTCCCGAACGGACTGCGGGCGGTGACCGCCGCCGAGCATCTGCCCCGCCTCCCGCCAGTGCAGGTGCGCCTGCACTATGACCCGGCGCGCACCACCGAGGCCATCGACGCGCTGGTGGCCTATATGTCCGCCAACCTCGAGAGTCGCCTGTAGTCGCATTTGAGAAATTTATGCGACCATTGGGAGTATTGATTTAACAAATCGATATGCCCGGGCTACGGTTGCGGGACTGATCGCTCCCGGCAGCGCATTGCCGCCACGATAGAGAGTGAGGCGACCCCATGAGCGAACCGCATACCCCCCTGACGGCCCTGGAGGGCCACGACGAGTTCCTCGGCCGGCACATCGGGCCGGACGCCGGGGAGCGCCGGCGTATGCTGGAGACCGTCGGCGCCGAGGGCATGGAGGCGCTCATCGCCCGGGCGCTGCCCGAGGACATCCGTATGGACGCCCCGCTGGCGCTGGATGGTCCGCGCAGCGAGGCGGAGGTGATTGACGAGCTCGGCCGGATGGCCGCGCGCAACGAGGTCAAGCGCTCCTTCATCGGCGCGGGCTATTACGGCACCCACACCCCGACGGTCATCCAGCGCAACGTGCTGGAGAACCCGGCATGGTACACGGCGTACACGCCCTACCAGCCGGAGATCTCCCAGGGCCGGCTCGAGGCGCTGCTGAATTTCCAGACCATGGTGATGGACCTCACTGCCATGGAGATCGCCAATGCGTCGCTGCTCGACGAGTCGACCGCGGCGGCGGAGGCAATGACCCTGTGCCAGCGTGTGAACCGGCGCAATCGCGGCAACGTCTTCATCGTGGACGCCAACTGCCATCCGCAGACCATCGATGTCCTGCGCGGCCGCGCGGCGCCCCTGGGCATCGAGGTGGAGGTCCGGGATCCGGGGCAGGGCCTGCCCGAGTCCGGCTTCTTCGGCGTGCTGCTGCAGTACCCGGGGACCGACGGCGCCGTCCGTGACCCGAGCGCCGCGATCGAGGCGGCCCACGCGGCCGACGCCATGGCCGTGGTGGCTACGGACCTGCTCGCGCTGACCCTGCTCACGCCCCCCGGCGAGATGGGGGCGGACGTGGTTGTCGGCAGTGCCCAGCGCTTCGGCGTGCCGCTGTTCTTCGGCGGTCCGCACGCCGCCTTCATGGCCACCCGCGATCGCCACAAGCGGGCCCTGCCCGGGCGGCTGGTGGGCGTATCCGTGGACGCCCACGGCGACCCCGCCTACCGCCTGGCGTTGCAGACCCGCGAGCAGCACATCCGCCGCGAGAAGGCGACCAGCAACATCTGCACGGCGCAGGCCCTGCTCGCCGTCATCGCTGCGATGTACGCGGTCTACCACGGCCCCGACGGGCTGACTCGCATCGCGCGCCGGGTGCACCGCCTGGGTGCCATCCTCGCCCAGGGCCTGCGCGAGCTCGGCTGGGGCGTGGTGGACGCGCCGTTCTTCGATACCATCGCGGTCGACGCCGGTGACGCCGCCGACGGCCGCCTCGCGGCGGCGATGGATGCCGGCTACAACCTGCGCGACCTGGGTGCGGGTCGGATCGGCATCGCCCTGGATGAGACCGCCACCCGCGAGGACGTGGCCGCGCTGCTGGCGGTGTTCGCGGACGACGCGGCGGTCCCGGAGGTCGCGGCGCTCGACGAGCGCGTGGCCGATGCGCTGCCCGCCGGTCTGGCGCGGCAGAGCGCATTCCTCACCCACCCGGTGTTCCACCGCTATCGCTCCGAGACGGAGATGCTGCGCTACCTGCGCCGCCTGGCGGACTACGACCTGGCGCTGGACCGGGCGATGATCCCGCTGGGCTCGTGCACCATGAAGCTCAACGCCACCACCGAGATGCTGGCCGTCTCCTGGGCGGCGTTCAGCGGGATTCACCCCTTCGCCCCCGCGGCGCAGACCGGGGGCTACCGCGAGCTGTTCGCCGACCTGGAGCGCATGCTCTGTGCGGTCACCGGCTACGACGCCGTGTCGCTGCAGCCCAATGCCGGTGCCCAGGGCGAGTACGCCGGGCTGCTCGCGATCCGCGACTATCACCGCGACCGTGGCGAGCCGGAGCGCGACGTCTGCCTCATCCCGTCGTCCGCCCACGGCACCAACCCGGCCTCCGCGCAGATGGCCGGGATGCGCGTGGTGGTGGTCCGCTGCGACGGTGACGGCAACATCGACATGGATGACCTGCGCGCCCGGCTCGCCGAGCACGGCGAGCGCCTGGCCGCGATCATGATCACCTACCCGTCCACCCACGGGGTGTTCGAGACCACCGTGCGCGAGGTCTGTTCACTGGTCCACGAGCACGGCGGGCAGGTCTACATCGACGGCGCCAACCTCAACGCCATGGTGGGCCTGACCCAGCCGGGCGAGTTCGGCGGCGACGTCTCCCACGTCAACCTGCACAAGACCTTCTGCATCCCCCACGGCGGGGGCGGTCCGGGCGTCGGCCCCATCGGTGTGCGCGCCCACCTGGCGCCGTACCTGCCCGGGCACCGCTACGGCGGGGTCGAATCCGGTGGCGTGCCGGTGGCGGCGGCGCCCTGGGGCAGCGCCGGCATCCTGCCCATCTCCTGGGCCTACATGCGGCTGATGGGGGCCTCGGGTCTCACCGACGCCACCGAGGTGGCCATTCTCAACGCCAACTACATTGCCGCACGACTGCGCGATGCCTACCCGGTGCTCTACACCGGGCGCGATGGGCTGGTCGCCCACGAGTGCATCATCGACCTGCGCCCGATCAAGGACGAGACCGGCGTCACCGTGGACGACGTCGCCAAGCGCCTGATCGACTACGGCTTCCACGCCCCGACCATGTCTTTCCCGGTGGCGGGTACGCTGATGATCGAGCCCACGGAGAGCGAGTCCCAGGCCGAGCTCGACCGCTTCTGCGACGCCATGCTGGCGATCCGCGAGGAGGTGCGGGCCATCGAGCGTGGCGACCTCGCGGCGGACGACAGCCCGCTGCGTCATGCCCCGCATACGCCGGCGGACCTGGTGGGCGAATGGGACCGCGCCTACTCCCGGGAGAGTGCAGTCTTCCCGATGGCCGGGCAGCGCCAGGGCAAGTACTGGTCGCCGGTGGCGCGGATCGACAACGTCTACGGCGACCGCAATCTCGTCTGCGCCTGCCCGCCGATGAGCGAGTACATGGACGAGCCGCAGCGCGAAGGGGTTGGGTCATGAGCGACGATACGGATCTCCGCCGGGTGCCGCTGGATGCCCTGCACCGGGAGCTCGGGGCCAGGATGGTCCCCTTTGCGGGATACGCCATGCCCGTGAGCTACCCGCTCGGGGTGATGAAGGAGCACCTGCATACCCGCGAGCGTGCCGGGCTGTTCGACGTCTCGCACATGGGGCAGGTCTGCCTGTACGGCGCCGACGCCGCCGGGATGCTGGAGTCGCTGACCACGGGCAACATCGCCGGGCTCAAGCCCGGGCGCCAGCGCTACACGCTGTTCACCGACGAGCGCGGCGGCATCCTCGACGACTTCATGGTCTGCAATGCCGGTGATCACCTCTACCTGGTGGTCAACGCGGCCTGCAAGGATGACGACCTTGCCCACCTGGAGGCCCACGCGGGCGCCGGGGTCCGTGTCGAGTCCCGCTTCGACCGGGCGCTGCTTGCCCTGCAGGGGCCGGCTGCCGCGGAGGTCATGGCCGAGCTCGCCCCGGACAGCCGGGAGATGGTCTTCATGGATGCCCGGCCCCTCGAGGTTGCCGGCGTGCCGTGCTTTGTCACTCGCTCCGGCTATACCGGCGAGGACGGTTTCGAGATCTCCGTGGCCGCGGAAGACGCGGACACCCTGGCCCGGCGCCTGCTCGCCTACGAGGCGGTGGAGCCCGTCGGCCTGGGGGCCCGCGACTCGCTCCGCCTGGAGGCAGGGCTGTGCCTGTACGGGCACGATATGGATACCACCACCACGCCGGTGGAGGCCGCGCTGGAATGGGCCGTCTCCAGGGTCCGCCGGCCCGGGGGCCGCCGCGAGGGCGGTTACCCCGGCGCCGACGTCATCGCCGGGCAGCTGCGTGACGGCGTCGACCGCCGCCGCGTGGGCCTGCGCCCGGAGGGGCGGGCGCCGGTGCGCGAGGGTGTGGAGCTGCAGGACGGCGACGGCCGCGGTGTCGGCCGGGTGACCAGTGGCGGTTTCGGTCCCAGTGTCGGGGCGCCGGTGGCGATGGGCTACGTCGAGACCGGTTTCGAGGCGGTGGGCAGCCGTGTCACCGCCCTGGTGCGCGGACGTGGGATCCCGGTGACCGTGGCGGAGACGCCGTTCCTGCGCCCGGGCTACCGCCGCTGAAACGACAAGGCCCCCGCCGGAGCGGGGGCCTTTCTTACGGATGCCGGGGCGGCCGCCGGCCTCAGCCGGAGGCGGCCTCGTCCAGCCCGCAGTTGTTCTTCTCCAGTACCCGCTCGGCACGGTAGCTCGAGCGCACCAGCGGCCCCGAGACCACCTCGAGGAAGCCCTTCTCCAGGCCCCACTCGCGATACTGTGCGAACTGCTCGGGCGTGACGTAGCGCTCCACCGGCAGGTGGTTGGCCGTCGGCCGGAGGTACTGCCCGAAGGTGACGATATCCACGCCGATGGCGCGGAGGTCGTCCATGGTCTCCAGGATCTCCTCGTCGGTCTCGCCGAGGCCCACCATCAGGCTGGTCTTGGTCAGGACCTTCGGGTTGTGGTGCTTGGCGTGCTCGAGCACGTCAAGGGTGCGCTCGTAGCTTGCCCGTGGGTCGCGCACCGGGTGGGTGAGCCGGCGCACGGTCTCCACGTTCTGCGCGAAGACCTCCAGGCCCGCGTCGATGACGCGCTCCACCCACTCGTGAACGCCCTGGAAGTCCGGCGTCAGGGCCTCGACGGCCGTTTCCGGCGTGCGCTCCTTGATGGCGCGGATGCACGCCGCGTAGTGGCCGGCGCCGGCGTCGTCGAGGTCGTCACGGTCCACGGAGGTCAGCACCACGTACTTCAGGCCCATGAGCTCGACGGTCTCGGCGGTCTGAACGGGCTCCTCGTGGTCAAGCCAGCCGTGGGGGTTGCCGGTGTCCACCGCACAGAAGCGGCAGGCACGGGTGCAGGTGTCGCCCATGAGCATGATGGTGGCGGTGCCGTGGCCCCAGCACTCGGCGATGTTGGGGCACATGGACTCCTCGCACACCGTGGACAGGCGGTGCTCGCGCACGGTCTGCTTGACCCGGCTGTAGCCCTTGCCCGTGGGGATCTTCACGCGCAGCCAGTCGGGCTTGTCGCCGCGGGCGACGGGGGCGTTGTCCCGGCGTGCCTTGATGCCGTTCTTCACGGCGCGGAAGCCGTGGGGCTTGTCCACCTTGCTGCCGCTGACGACGACGGGGATTCCCTTGAGTTCACTCATTGCTGCCATCCCGGTGGGTGACTGTGACGGCCCAGTGTAACAGCCTCCGGCGTGTCGGGCCGCTCACAGGGGTGCTGAGCTCTGGTTGAAAGTGCCGGCGGTCCGCGCGCCGCCGGCACGCCTCATCCGCCGATTTGCGGGAGGTTGTCCAGCGCCCGGTGGATCGCCGCCTCCGGGTACTCGTAGTTCTCCAGCTCGCCGGCGAAATAGCGGTCGTAGGAGGCCATGTCGAAGTGGCCGTGCCCGGAGAGGGTGAACAGGATGGTGCGCTCGCGCCCCTCCTCCTTCGCCCTTAGGGCCTCGTCCACCGCGCCGCGCACGGCGTGGCAGGATTCCGGCGCCGGGATGATCCCCTGGGTGCGGGCGAACAGCACACCGGCCTCGAAGGTCGCGAGCTGCGGCACCGCCACCGCCTCCAGCACGCCGGCGTCGTAGAGCTGGGAGACCAGCGCCGAGTCGCCGTGGTAGCGCAGCCCGCCGGCGTGGATGCCGGGGGGCATGAAGTCGTGGCCGAGGGTGTACATCTTCATGATCGGCGTCAGCCCGGCACTGTCGCCGTAGTCGTAGGCGTAGTGGCCGCGGGTCAGCGTCGGGCAGGAGTCGGGCTCAACCGCCACCAGGCGCAGGTCCCGGCCCGCGGCCTTGTCCGCGAGGAACGGGAACATCATGCCGCCGACGTTGGAGCCGCCGCCGCAGGGCGCGAGGATGACGTCCGGGTAGGCCCCGGCGATCTCCAGCTGGCGCTTCGTCTCCTGGCCGATAACGGTCTGGTGCAGCAGCACGTGGTTGAGTACCGAGCCCAGGGCGTAATTGGTGTCCTCGCGGCCGGCGGCCTCCTCGACCGCCTCGGAGATCGCCAGGCCCAGCGAGCCCGGGTTGTCCGGGTCGTCGGCGAGGGCCTTGCGGCCGGTCTCGGTGAGCGGCGAGGGGCTGGGAATGACCTCGCCGCCCCAGGTCTGCATCATCGAGCGCCGGTGGGGCTTTTGCTCGTAGCTCACCCGGACCATGTAGACCCGCACGTCCAGGCCGAAGAGGCTGCCCGCCAGCGCCAGTGAGCTGCCCCACTGGCCGGCGCCGGTCTCGGTGGTCAGCCGGGTGATGCCCGCCTCGCGGTTGTAGTAGGCCTGGGCTACCGCGGAGTTGGGCTTGTGCGAGCCCGCCGGGGAGACCCCTTCGTACTTGAAGAAGATCTTCGCCGGTGTGCCCAGGGCCTCCTCCAGCCGGGTGGCGCGGATCAGTGGCGAGGGTCGCCACAGCCGCAGGGCCTCACGCACCGGCTCGGGGATGGCGATCCAGCGCTCGGTGCTGACCTCCTGCTCGACGATCGCCGGCGGGAATATGGCGGTCATCGCCTCCGTCGGCACCGGCTGGCCGTCGGGGCCGACGTACGGCGCCAGCGGACCGGGGAGGTCCGGGATGACGTTGTACCAGTGGGTCGGGATGTCCGATTCCGGAAGCAGGATCTTGGTGTCGCTCAAAACGGGGCCTCCAAGGGGGTACTGATCTTCTCAGAGGTATTGCCATGCGTCAGCCGGTCTGTGTGTCGATGGGGCAAGGCGCGAGGCGCACGGTGTAGCCGGCACCATAAGCGGCGAGCAACGCAGCCCCATCGGCGCACAGAGCGGCCCAAAGGGAGCGCCAGAGCGCTCCGGTTGCGGCGTTGCGCTCGCATGAAGTGACCCGGCCACACCGGCACGAGCGCGCCTTGCCGCCCGAACCGCTCTGGCGCTCTGACACAGGACAATACCTCTGAGAAGATTGGTATGTCGGCGGGCGGTCGATCAGTCCTTGCCGTAGTCGTTGTCGAGCACGCTGAACCAGTCCTGGTGGGTGCGGTCGGCCTGGTCGCGCCAGTGTCGCACCTGCTCGCTGGTGTATTCCTCGCGCAGCTCGCTGTCGGTGACGGGGCGCGGGTCGAAGTCCGCGTCCGGCTGCTTGTCGCTCATCGCTCCCTCCATCGCCCGCGTGGCCTTGCCGCCGCCGGGCTTAGTAGAATCCCTGATGTCAGGGCCGATAGTGTAACGCGTCAGGATATCCCATGGCTCACCCGTTCGATTCGGATCTGGACGTGCGCGGGCTCAACTGCCCGCTGCCGATCCTCAAGACCAAGAAGGCGCTGATCCCGCTGCCCGCCGGTGCAGTGCTGCGGGTGCGCGCGACGGATCCGCACTCGGTGATCGACTTCACCGCCTTCTGCGACAAGACCGACAACACTCTTGTCGCCCGGGACGAGGACGACGGTGTGCACACGTTCTACGTCAGCAAGGGCTGATACCCGGCCCGTCCTCCGCCAGGAACCCCGTCACCGCGTCGCCGAATGCCGCCGGTGCCTCCTCCGGGGGCAGGTGCCCGACGCCGGCCAGGGGGTGCACGCGGGCGTGGGGCAGCAGCGTGCGCCAGTGTCCCAGCACCCGCGCGCCCAGTGCCGGGTCGCGCATACCCCAGGCCAGCAGCGCGGGCGTGTCACCAAGGCGTGGCAGGTGGTCCCGCAACGCCGCCAGCCACGCCCGGGCGGCGAGCATCTCCCGGGGCAGCGCGGCGAAGCCGTCGCGCGCCGCGGGCGTGGCGCGCACCGTCCGATAGCACCGATGGGCCGTGGCGGACAGCCGCTGCCGGTCGCCGACGGCCAGCGGCAGGGCGCGGACGAGGGCGTCGTGGTGCCGGATCAGCCATCGGCCGGGCGGTCCGCCGGCCAGGGCGGCGAAGGCCGCCAGGCGGGGATCCCGGTGCACCGGCCACGCCCAGGTGTTACTGAGCACCAGCGCGGCGACGTTGTCGGGGCGGCTCGCGGCGTAGGCGAGCGCCACCGGTCCGCCCCAGTCGTGACCGACCAGGACGATCCGCCGCAGGCCGAGGGTCTCGACCAGCCGGGCCAGGTGTCCCGCGTGCTCCGCGGGGCGGCAGGGACGATCCGCCGGTGTGCCGGAGAGGCCGAAGCCGAGGTGGTCCGGTGCCACGCAACGGTGCGTCGCCGACAGCCGGGCGACGAGGTCGCGGAAGAGGAACGACCAGGTCGGGTTGCCGTGGACCATGATCACCGCGGGTCCGTCGCCGGCGTCGAGGTAGTGCATCGGGCCGGCGGGCAGGTCGAGGCGACGTCCCGCCCCGGGGAGGACGGTTGTGGCGGCGGGCGGTGCCGCTGGTGGGGGAAGGTGCCTGCTTCCGGGCATGACCCCGAGCAGCGGGTCGGTGTGTCGTCCCGCCATTGCCGCCCTCCGAGCACCGTACTGGCTGACGATGCCCCAGTTTCCCGGCCATTCCGCCATGGCGGCAACCATCGCCGCCACGGCGTGATCTGGGTCATGGATGACCTCCATGCGGGGTCTAGCATCGACACGGATGAATGGCTCCGCGGATGAGGCAGACCATGAGCCGGAACCGCCTTCTCTCCAGAACCGCCTTTCGCCCGACCGATGGCAGGGCGGAACCGTGAGTACCCGCTGGCGCCCCGGTCCCCTTGGATCGGGGATGCTCGCGGCCGCTGCGCTAGTGGCGGCGATCGCCGGTGCGGGGTACTGGCTCGCCGGGTCCCGGGGTGGTGCGCCGGCCGGTGAGCCGCCTCTCATCGCCGCCGCCCGGGACGGCGACCTGGCGCGGGTGAATGCGCTCCTTGACCGTGGTGCTGCAGTCGATGGCGAGGACGCCTGCGGCTGGACGCCGATGATGCGGGCGGCGGCGATGGGCCACCCGGCGGTGGTGACGCGGCTGCTGGAGGCCGGGGCCGACCTCCATGCCCGTGACGAGCTCGGCTATACGGCGCTCCACGCCGCGGCCATCAGTGGCCGGCCGGAGGTCGCGGGACTGCTGCTCGCCCGGGGGGTGGCGGTGGATGTCCGCGAGACGGAGGCGGGGCGCACGCCGCTCATGTGGGCGGCGCGGGAGGGCCACACCGGAGTCGTGCGGGTGCTGCTCGACGCCGGCGCATCGGTGAACCTCCGCGACCACGATGGACGCACGGCGCTGGATCACGCCGGCGATAACGCCCGCCGCGACGTGGTCGAGCTACTTCAGGCGCGGGGTGCAATGTCGATGGACGGCATGGACTGAAGGGCGTGCCGCCGGTTGCGAGGCGGCAATGGAAAAGGGGGACGGGTGCCGCGGTGGTTTGAGCCGCGGGCGGGGCTCAGGCGCGGGTATCGATCAGCGAGCCCGACGTTTCGTCGGCCGCGCGTACCACCTGTGTCGCCGCGGCGGCCTGATTCTCTGCCGTCACCGCCTCGACCAGCGCGGTCTCGACCGTGCGGTCCTCCGCCAGCCCGCCACTGCGCCGGGCGATGGTCTCGGCGCTGCGTGCAGCGGTCTGGTTGGCGTTCTGAAACCCGCGGAGCCCTGAGTTGAAGGCGCTGTTAATGTCCACGGCCGATCCTCGGCTGTCACCCGTATGTATGAAATCATAGCAGAACCACCGGCGGTGTGAGTGGTCACTCGTCGCACAGGGCTGCGCCGCTGCCCGCTGCAGGTGGTAGACTCCGCGGTTTTCCCTCGGGAGGAGCACCATGGACGAGGCACAACCCCTGGTAGGGGTGATCATGGGCAGCAAGTCCGACTGGGAGACCATGCGTCACGCCGACGAGGTGCTGAGCGACTTCGGTGTCGCCCACGAGTGCCGCATCGTCTCCGCCCATCGCACGCCGGAGCTCATGCGCGACTATGCCCGGGAGGCCGAGTCCCGCGGGCTGCAGGCGATCATCGCGGGCGCCGGCGGCGCCGCCCACCTGCCGGGCATGGTCGCGGCGCAGACGCTGCTGCCGGTGCTCGGCGTGCCGGTGGAGAGCCGTGCCCTGCAGGGCATGGACTCGCTGCTGTCCATCGTGCAGATGCCCGGCGGCGTGCCCACGGCGACCTTCGCCATCGGGCGCTCCGGGGCACGCAACGCCGCCCTTTTCGCCGTGGCCATGCTCGCCCGGGAGCGCCCGGCGCTGCGTGATGCGCTGGAGGCCTTCCGTGAGCGTCAGGCCCGCAAGGCCGTGGAGGATGAGCTCAAGTGACCGGCCCGATCCTGCCCGGGGCCACCCTCGGGGTGCTCGGCAGCGGCCAGCTCGGCCGCATGTTTGCCATCGCCGCACGGCGCATGGGTTACCGTGTGCACACCCTGTCGCCGGCGTCCGGCACGCCCACCGGCCAAGTCGCCGACCGCGAGGTGGTGGCGGCGTATGACGACCTCGACGCCGTCGCCGACTTTGCCCGGCGGGTGGATGCGGTGACCTTCGAGTTCGAGAACGTGCCGGTTGCCGCCGCGGACTGCGCCGCGCAGCACTGTCCCGTGCGCCCCCGCGGCGAGGTCCTGCACATCGCCCAGAACCGTCTGCGCGAGAAGCGTGCCCTGGCCGAGGCGGGGTTCCCCACCGCGGCCTTCGAGCGCGTGACCGGGTCGGAGGAGCTGGTGCAGGCGCTGACGCGCATTGGCACGCCGGCGGTGCTCAAGACCGCCGGTTTCGGCTACGACGGCAAGGGCCAGGCGGTCATCCGCGAGCCCGGCGAGGCGGCCTCCGCCTGGGCCGAGGTCGGTGGCGGCGAGGCCGTGCTGGAGGCGTTCGTCGACTTCGAACGCGAGGTCAGCGTGGTCGCGGCCCGGGGCGTGGACGGCGCGTTCGTGCACTACGGGGTCACCGAGAACCGCCACCGCAACCACGTCCTCGACGTCTCCCTGCCCGGCACGGTGCTCGCCGGCGGTGGTAACGGGCGGGCGGTTACCATCGCCCGGGACATCCTCGAGGCGCTGGACGTGGTCGGCGTGCTCTGCGTGGAGTTCTTCGTCACCCGCGACGGAGACCTGCTGGTCAACGAGCTCGCCCCCAGGCCCCACAACTCCGGGCACTTCAGTGTGGATGCCAGCGTGACCTGCCAGTTCGGCCAGCAGGTGCGCGCCCTGTGCGCGCTGCCCTTCGGCAGCACGGCGCTGTTGCAGCCCGCGGCCATGGTCAACCTGCTCGGCGATCTCTGGTCACAGGGGGAGCCGGACTGGGCCGCGGCCCTCGCCGACGACCGGGTCAAGCTCCACCTCTACGGCAAGGACGAGGCCCGGCCCGGGCGGAAGATGGGCCATATCACCGCCTTCGGCGACGACGCCGACGACGCGGCCCGCCGCGCGGAGGCCGCCCGCGAGCGCCTCGTCGGCTGAGCACGTCGTCCGCCACCCGCCCCGCCGGGGCGGGACCCGAACAACCGAATACCGATCCGGGGAAGCTTCATGTGGTTCCGTAACCTCTGCGTCTACCGCCTCAACGACACCTTCGAGCACAGCGCCGAGGAGCTGGCCGCGCGGCTGGCGGACTTCGCGTTCCAGCCCGTCGCCAGCACCGAGGCCCTGTCCCGGGGCTGGGTGCCGCCGGGCCCGGACGGCGAGGGTCTGGTCTATGCCACCGGCAGCCAGTACCTGGTGTGCCTGCAGGAGGAGTCCCGGCTGCTGCCGGCGTCGGTGATCCGTGAGGCACTGGACGAGCGGGTCGCCGAGCGGGAGGCCGCGGAGTACCGCAAGCTCGGGCGCAAGGAGAAGAACCGCCTCAAGGAGGAGATCACCCTGGAGCTGCTGCCCCGGGCATTCACCCGGGCTAAGCGGCTGTATGCCTGGATCGACACCCGCAACGGCACCCTCGTGGTGGATACGGCCACCTGGCGCCAGGCCGAAGAGGTCACCGAGCTGCTGCGCGCGGCCCTCGGCAGCCTGCCCATCCAGCCGCTGACGGCGGCGAGCAACCCCCAGCCGCTGATGACCGAGTGGCTCTCCCGCCAGAGCGAGCCCTCGGACGTGGAGCTCGGTGACGAGGCGGTCTTCGAGGACCCGCAGAACGAGGGTGCGGAGGTGCGCTGCAAGCGCCTGGATCTGCATGCCAGCGAGATCACTGCCCACATCACCGCGGGCAAGCTGGTGCGCCGCCTGGCCCTGACCTGGGACGAGCGCATGAGCTTCGTGCTCGACGCCGACCTGTCGGTGAAGCGGCTGAAGTTCCTGGACGTGGTCCAGGAGGGGCACGAGGACTTCACCCCGGAGTCCGCCGCCGAGCGCTTCGACGCGGACTTCGCCATCATGACCCTGGAGCTGGGGCGGCTGCTGCCGCGGCTGACGGGGATGTTCGGCGGCGAGCCCGCCACCGGCTGAGGCCTCCCCTCCCGCCTGGGGAAACGCCGGGTGTCTCCCTAGCCGGAGCCGGCGGCGTCCGCCCCCAGCAGCGGCGCGAGCGCCGGCCAGACGTTGTCGAGCAGCCGCGGCTGCGCCTGCGCGTTCGGGTGGATGCCGTCCGCCTGCATGAGCTCCGGGCGCTCGCCGACGCCGGCGAGCAGCTTCGGCACCAGCGGCACGTCCGCGCCGCTGGCCACATCCCGGAAAACCTGCTGGAATCGCTCGATGAATGCCGCGCCGTAGTTGGACGGCAGGCGCACCCCGATGAGGAGCACACGGGCCCCGGCCTGCCGGGCACGCTCGACCATCGCCTCGAGGTTGCGCCGGGTCTCGGCCAGCGGCAGCCCGCGCAGGCCGTCGTTGCCGCCGAGCTCGATGATCACCACGTCGGGGTCGTGGGTCTCCAGCGCCTTCGGCAGGCGGGCGCGGCCGCCGCGGGTGGTGTCGCCGCTGATGCTGGCGTTGACCACCCCGGCGTCGATCCCGCGGGCGGCCAGGCGCTTGCGCAGCAGCGCGACCCAGCCATCCGCCGGGTCCAGACCGTAGGCGGCGCTCAGGCTGTCGCCGACGACGAGTATCGTCGTCTGTGCCGCTGCGGCGGGCGCGGCGGCGAGGAGCATCATCGCAAGAAGGAGTCTGCGGATCATGACGGCCAATCCCGATGGCTGTGTGCTGGTCGCCGAGGGCCTGGGCATGCGCTTCCGCTCGCCGGAAGGCACGATCACGCTGTTCAGCGACGTGGATCTTAACATCCGCCACGGCGAGGCCGTGGCCGTGCTCGGTGCCTCCGGCTCCGGCAAGTCCACCCTGCTGGGGTTGCTCGCCGGTCTGGACCAGCCCAGCGAGGGCCGTGTGCTGCTCGACGGCCACGATCTCTCCCGCCTGGACGAGGACGACCGTGCCGCGGTGCGCGCGGGCCGGGTCGGCTTCGTGTTCCAGGCCTTCCATCTGCTGCCGGGCATGACCGCGCTGGAGAACGTCATGCTCCCGGGCGAGCTGGCCGGGAGCGGCGGTGTGCGCGAGCGCGCGGCGGCGGCCCTGGAGCGGGTCGGGCTCGCCGGGCGCGGCAGCCATTACCCGGCCCAGCTCTCCGGCGGCGAGCAGCAGCGGGTGGCGCTGGCGCGGGCGTTCGTCGACGAACCGCGGGTGCTGTTCGCCGACGAGCCCACGGGCAACCTCGACCGGCATACCGGCGAGCACATCATCGACGCCATGTTCGCGCTCAACCGCGATAACGGCACCACCCTCGTGCTGGTTACCCACGACCCGGCGCTGGCCGGGCGTTGCGGACGGATCATCCACGTGGAGGAGACCGGGCTACGCGAGGAGGTGGCGGCGTGATCCTGGCACTGCTCTGGCTGTGGCGGGACTGGCGCGGCGGCGAGCTGCGGCTGCTCGCCCTGGCGGTGGTGGTCGCCGTGGCCGCGGTGACCTCGGTGTCCTGGCTGGCGGAGCGCGTCGGTGCCGCCACCGAGGCGCGTGCGGCGGACCTGCTCGCCGCGGACCGGGCGGTGGAGCGCCCCGAGCCCATTCCCGGCGGCTGGGTGCGCCGGGCCCGCTCCGAACACGGCCTTGCCACCGCGCGGACCGCGGAGTTCCCCAGCGTGGTGGTTGCCGGTGAGCGCACCCAGCTCGTCTCGGTGAAGGCGGTCACGCCGGGCTACCCCCTGCGCGGGGAGTTGCGTGTGAGTGACGGACTCGACGGGGCCGAGCGGGCGACCACGGAGACACCGGCACCGGGGTCGGTCTGGGTCGCCCCGCGGCTGCTGCGCCTGCTGGGGCTGTCGGTCGGTGACCGCCTGGCCCTCGGGCAGGGGGAGTTCCGCATCGCCGGGGTGATCACCCTGGAGCCGGATCGTGGGAGCTTCTTCAACAGCCTTGCCCCGCGGGTCCTCATACCCTATGCGGACCTGGAGGGGACCGGCCTCATCGGACCGGGCAGCCGGGTTCGCTACAAACTGCTGGTGGCCGGTGACCGCGCGGCGGCGACCGCGTTTACCGACGCCCTCGCCGCGGAGCAGGGCAACGCGGTGGAGATCGAGACACCGGAGGACCAGGGGCGCGGCGTCGGCGAGGTGGTGGACCGGGCCCGGCGTTTCCTGGGCCTGGGGGCGCTGCTCACGGTGGTGGTCGCCGGTGTGGCGGTGCTGCTGACCGTCCGCCACTATGCTGAGCGCCAGGTGCTCGCGGTTGCCGTGATGCGGGCTGTGGGGGCGCGGCGCCGGCGTCTGACGGCGCTGTTCGTCGCCCGGCTGTTCTGGCTGGCCCTGTTCGCGGGGGCCGTCGGAGCGGCGCTCGGGTTCGTGGTGCATGCCGGGATGCTGGCACTGGTGGCCGACCTCATCGGCCGGGATATCCCACCGCCGGGCTGGCGGCCGCTGGCGGTGGGGTGGCTCACAGCCGCGGCGGCGCTGTTCGGCTTCGCCCTGCCCACGCTGCTGCGGCTGCGTGATGTCCCGCCGATGCGGGTACTCCGGCGCGAGGCCGCGGCGGGTCTGCTGCGCGCGGGTGTGCCGGTGGCCGTGGCCGCGGTGGTGGTTTTCGCGCTAATGGGCTGGCAGGCCGGGGATTGGCGTTTGGCCGCCTACGTGGTCGCCGCGCTCGCCGCCACCGTTGCGCTGCTGGCGGTTGCGGCTAGGGCGAGCATCGCCGGTGTACGTGCGCTGGTGCGCCGTCGTGGTGGCCGGCTGCTGTGGCTCAGCGGCTTCACCCGGCGGCCGTGGACCGCAGTGGTGCAGATCGTCGGCGTGGGCACGGGGCTGATGGCGCTGTTCCTCCTCGCCGTGGTCCGCAATGATCTCCTGGATGCCTGGCGGGACCGGATCCCGGACGATGCCGCCAACCAGTTCCTGATCAACATCCAGGCGGACGAGCGCGCTGGCGTCCGCGAGCGTCTGGCGCAGGCGGGCATCGATGCCGGGTTCGCGCCCATGGTCCGCGGGCGGCTGGTGGCGCTCAACGGCGATCCCGTGGCGGAGGCCGCGGACGAGCCGGCGGATGACGACGTGGGCCGACGCCGGGGCCGGCGGGAGTTCAATCTCACCTGGTCGGCCGAGCCCCAGCAGGGCAACGAGGTGGTTGCCGGCGAGTGGTGGGGTGCGACGGGGGATGCCGGCGAGCTGTCGGTGGAGACCGGCTTCGCCGAACGCTACGGCATTGCCCTGGGTGACCGTCTGACCTTCGATATCGCCGGCCGGCAGGTGAGCGCACGGGTAACGAACCTGCGCGAGGTGGACTGGGAGAGCTTCCGGGTGAACTTCTTCGTGGTCGCCTCACCCGGCACCCTGGACGGACTGCCGGCCACCTGGCTGACGAGCTTTCATCTGCCGGACACCCGCGAGGGCGTGATCGTGGATATCATTCGGGACTACCCGAGCGTGACCGCGATAGATGTCACCACCATCCTGCGCACGGTGCGCTCGATCATGGACCAGGGCAGCAGCGTTGTGGAGCTGATGTCGCTGCTCACCCTCGCCGCGGGCGTGCTGGTGCTGCTCGCTGCATTGCAGATTACCGGCGAGCAGCGACGCTTCGAGGGTGCACTGCTGCGGGCCCTCGGGGCCAGCGGACGGCGAGTCCGGCGGCTCGCGCGCTACGAGTTCTGGCTGCTGGGTACCGTGGCCGGCCTGATCGCCGGCGGAGTGGCCACCGGTGCCGGGGTGTTCGTCGCCGAAGGGTTGTTCGGCCTGACGTACCCGTTCCGCCCGGTGACGCTTCTCGCTGGTGCGGCGGTGGGGGCGGTGACCGTCTGGGGGGCGGGCGGGCTGGCCGCCCGCCGCTACGAACGCAGCTCGCCCATGCGGCTGCTGCGTGAGGGCGCCGACTGAGCGGCGCCGTGGGTGATCCGCACCGTATGCGGGCCCGTAAGACTGGACAACGGCCGGGGGATTGATGGACGGCTACTGCCTGGAAGACCTGAGCGAGGGGATGACCGCGCGACTGCGCAAGACCGTCACGGAGGCGGATATCGGGCTGTTCGCCGGTGTGACCGGCGACTTCAACCCGCTGCACGTGGATGCGGAGTACGCCGGGGAAACCCCGTTCGGCGGGCGCATCGCCCATGGCATGCTCACTGCCGGGCTGGTCTCGGCAGTGCTCGGCACGCGGCTGCCGGGGCCCGGATCGATCTACGTCAGCCAGTCGATGCGCTTCCGTGCCCCGGTCTACCCCGGGGACACGGTCACTGCGGAGGTCGAGGTCCTGTCCATCGAGCGCGACCGTGGCTTCGTGACCCTGGAGACACGGGCGCGTGTCGGCACCCGGGCAGTGCTCTCCGGCGAAGCGGTGCTCAAGACCCCGTCCCGCAGCGATATGCAGTGACCCGGAACAGCGTGAGAGGACATGAGCGATGAGCCAACCGTTTTCACTCGAGGGCAAGCGCGGGCTCGTGATCGGCGTGGCGAACGAGTCCTCCATTGCCCACGCCTGCGCCAGGGCCTGTCATGAGCTGGGTGCCCGGCAGATCCTGACCTATCTCAACGACCGGGCCTATCCCCACGTCGCGCCCTGCGGTGAGGCGGTGGCGGCGGAGCGCCTGCTGCCCTGCGATGTGCGCGAGCCGAACCAGCTCGAGCGGGTCTTCGAGGCGGTGGCCTCGCACTGGGGCGGGCTCGACTTCCTCATCCACTCCATCGCCTTCGCGCCCCGGGAGGACCTACACGGCCGGGTGACCGACTGCTCCCGGGAGGGGTTCATGGAGGCCATGGACGTCTCCTGCCACTCCTTCATCCGCATGGCCCGGCTCGCCGAACCATTGATGACGGCGGGCGGCAGCCTGCTCACGGTGAGCTTCTACGGCGCGGAGAAGGTGGTGGCCCACTATAACCTCATGGGCCCGGTGAAGGCGGCCCTGGAGGCGAGTGTGCGCTACCTCGCCGCCGAACTCGGCGACGGCGGCATCCGGGTGAACGCGCTCTCGCCCGGGCCGCTGCGCACGCGGGCGGCCTCGGGGATCGACCGTTTCGACGAGCTCCTGGAGCGGACGGTCTCGCGCACCCCCGAGGGCCGGCTCGCCGATCCGGACGACGTCGGCGCCCTGGCGGCGTATCTCGCCGGTGATCGTGCCCGCACGGTCACCGGCGAGGTGGTCCACGTGGATGCCGGCTACCACGTCATGGGCTAGGGCCTGTTACCGGCCTAGCGCTCGTTGACGGGAAAGCCCTCGAACAGCGCCGTCCAGTCCACGCCCGGGTCGCCCACGGCGACGAAGTCCGGGTTGAGCAGCGAGGCCTTGCGATTGTAGACGAGGGGCGAGGCGTCGAGGCGCAGCACCGCACCGCCCGCCGCCTCGACCACGCACTGCGCCGCGCCGGTGTCCCACTCCGAGGTGGGTCCGAAGCGGGGGTAGAGGTCGGCGCTGCCCTCGGCGACCAGGCAGAACTTCAGCGAGCTGCCCATGGAGGTGGTTTCGAAGCCCGGCAGGCGCTCGAGCAGGGCGTCGACCTGCTCGCCGCGGTGGGATCGGCTCACCACCGCGGTCCAGGGGCCGGGCCCGGCCGGGCGGGTGTGCACCGCCCGGCGCCCGTGGCCGTCCTCGCGGAAGGCACCGACGCCCTCGATACCGATCCAGCTGCGCTCGAGCACCGGTGCGTGGACCACGCCCAGCACCGGCCGGCCGTCGGCGATCAGCGCGACGTTGACGGTGAACTCGCCGTTCTTCTTGATGAACTCCCTGGTGCCGTCCAGGGGGTCCACCAGCCAGTACGCCGACCACTCGCGCCGGCTCTCGAACGCGATGTCGCCGCCCTCCTCGGAGAGCACCGGCAGGGCCGGCTCGAGCTCGGGCAGGGCAGCGGCGAGGTGCTCGTGGGCGGCGCGGTCCGCCTCGGTGAGCGGCGAGTCGTCGTCCTTGCTGGTGACGTCGAAATCCCGTGCATAGACGCGCAGGATGCGCTCGCCGGCCTCACGGCAGAGGGTGAGCACGGCCTCGGCGAGGCGCTCGCGGGTGGCGCGGTCAGGGGTCACTGGCAGTTCTCCTCAGTCTTCGCCGCGCAGCCGGTTGAGGGCCAGGAATATGGCCGCGATGCTGCGCGCCTCGGTCAGGTCGGGCTGGGTGAGCAGCTCGTCGAGCTCGGCGATGGGCCAGGGCACGACCTCGATGGGCTCGGGCTCGTCGCCGGGCAGCGGTGCCTCGTAGAGGTCCCGGGCGAGGATGATGTCGGTGCTGTGGGCCATGTAGCCGGGGGCCAGGGTGAGCTCGTGGAGGGGCTCCAGGCGATTGGCCCCGAAACCGGTCTCCTCGCGCAGCTCCCGGTTGGCGGCGGCGAGCGGGTCCTCGCCGGGCTCGACGCGCCCCTTGGGCAGGCCGAGCTCGTAGCGGTCGGTGCCCGCGGCGTACTCCCGGATCAGGACCAGTTCCTCGCCGCCGGTGACGGCGACCACCAGCACGGCGCCACCCATCCCCGTGGCCAGGCGCTCGAAGGCGACCTCGGTGCCATTGTTGAAGCGCAGGTCCAGCTGCTCGACGCGGAACAGCCGTGAGCGTGCCACCGTCTTCGCTTGCAGGGTCTCGGGTTTTCGCGCCATGGTCCTCTCCGTTGCCCGGGCCGTGCACCGGCATCCGGGTATTGTACAGGTACGCGGTGGCGCCGCGCCCGGTGCCCGTCGACGTGGTGCGGCGCGGATTCGTGCTACCTTCCAAGTGCGGCCGTGTCGACGGCAAGGGCCATACAAAGGCCACAGGGGGAGGTCACAAGGGATTATGCAGGACCTACATGAGCGCATCCTCCGCGCCCATGGGGGCGAGTCCCGCTGGCGTAGCCTGGCACGGGTGGCCGCCACCGCCGACGGCGGCGGCTCGATGTTTCTCGCCCATATGCAGCCACGCCCTTTGCGGGAGGCGGACATCGTCGTCGAGCCGGCCCGCTTCCGCGTGACCATCGCCCCGTTCGAGCGCGAGGACCGTGTCGGCGTGTTCGAGCCGCGCCGCGTCTGGGTGCAGGAACGCGACGGCCGCCTGGTCGGCGAACGCGGCGCCCCCGGCACTGTCACCCGTTCGCTGCGTCACTGGATGGTCTGGGACAACCTGGATCTCCTGTTCGTGCTGGGCATCAGCCTGTGGCAGGCGCTGCTGCTGCCGATGATGCTCTGCCGCTCAGGGGTGACCGCGACGCAGGGGAGCGACCAGGACAACTGGCTGGACGTGACACTGCCGGGGGACCTGCCGGTGCCGGCCCCCGAGCAGCGCCTGCACGCGGACGCCAAGGGCGCACTGGTACGTGCGGAGTACGCGCCGGTCGCCTGGGGGCGGACCATGCGCGTGGCGCAGCTCATGGAATCCCTCGAGGGCGTGAACGGACTGGTGTTCGCCACCCGGCAGTCGCTGGTCCCGTGTTTCCCCGGCGGCGCGCCGGTGCGCGGGATGCCGCGACTGGCCTGGCTGGAGTTCAGCGACCTGTCCGTGGAGCTGGCGGAGCCGCCGCCCCGGGAATAGTCGTTAAACGACCGGCTCGGTGCGGGTGCAGGCGTCGTAGCGCAGCCCCAGGAGCGCGGCGACGTGGGCTGCTGCGCTCGAGGCCAGGGCGTCGAGGTGATAGCCGCCCTCGAGCATGGAGACCAGCCGCCCACCACAGGTGTAGTCCGCTACCGAGGTCAGCTCCTCGGTCGCCCAGTGGAAGTCCGCCTCGCAGAGCTCCAGTCCCGCCAGGGGGTCGAGCCCGTGGGCGTCGAACCCCGCCGATACCAGCACGATATCGGGTTCGAAGCGCATGAGTGCGGAGATGACCTCGTTGTGGAAGTGCTCGCGAAAGAGCTCCGAGTCGCAGCCCTCGATCAGCGGGATGTTGTAGAGCGCGCCCTCGCGGTTGTCCTGACGCCGCCCGGTGCCCGGGAACAGCGGGCGTTGATGAGTGGAGGCGTACATGAACCCCTCGCGCGCACCGAGCATGGCCTGGGTGCCGTTGCCGTGGTGGACATCGAAATCCACCACCGCGACGCGCTGCAGGCCGTGTGCCGCGCGGGCGTGGGCCGCGGCGACGGCGATGTTGTTGAACAGGCAGAAGCCCATCGCCTGATCCGGCTCGGCGTGGTGTCCCGGGGGGCGGACCGCGCAGAACACCCGCCTCGCGTCGCCGGCGAGCACCGCGTCCACCGCCTGACAGCCGGCGCCGGCGGCATGGAGGGCGGCTTCGCCACTGCCGGCGCTGATCACCGTGTCGCCGTCGAGGCTGCGCCGCCCCTCTGCGGGGATGGCTGCCAGGGTCGCGGCGACGTAGTCCGCGTCGTGCACGCGCTCGAGCTGTTCCCGGCTGGCCGGGGTGGCCTCATGGCGCTCCAGGCCGGCGAACTCGTCGGCCTGGAGCGCGCGCAGGATGGCGCGCAGGCGCTGGGCGTTCTCCGGGTGGCCCGGGCCGGTATCGTGCTCCAGGCAGGCCGGGTGGGTGATCAGCCAGGTCTGGCTCATGGGGCGCTCTCCTTGGCGGGGCCACGGGGTGCGGCCGTTGTCATTCCTCGGGGAAGAAGGACTGCTCGAAGCTGAGCGTGTAGCTCGCGTCCGTGGTGTCCCGGGGCCGGACCTCCAACTCTACCCGCAAGCGGTCTGGCGGGTCGATCCGCGCGGTGGCGATGTAGTAGATGCCCCCGCCCTCGCGCACCTCCCGGAGACTCAGGCCCTGGGGCTGGCCGGCGTCGTTGATGGCGTTACCCGTCATCCTTGCGGGCACCGAGCGGCCGTCGCGGAGGACGGTGACGGTCACCAGGGCCCGGCCGCGGCTGCGGGCGACGTCATAGGCGCGGGCGACCTCGGGGGCGAGCATTGCCGTGGGGATGGCGTTGTAGTGGATCTCGTAGTCGCCGAAGCGCTCGCTGCGCTGTGCCTGGGCGGTGGCGCAGGTCAGGGCGAGTGCCGCGGCAAGAATGGGGCGCAGCAGCTTCATGACGGGACTCCTCCGTGTTCGTCCTGCCCCGAATTATACGCGCCCGCGTCGCGCTGCCTATCGCACGGCCGGTTCTCAGCCGGCGCGGCGGAAGCGGTACAGCGCGATCTCCGCGAGGAGGTTGGGCATCACCCCGGCCAGGCGCGGGCGGCGCAGATCGTGGGAGAGAGTGCTGCGCTCGATGATGTCGATGTGCCGTTCCGTGCACAGCGCCTCGAAGTCGTGGAGCGTGCACAGGTGGATGTTCGGGGTGTCGTACCACGTGTAGCTCAGCGCACCGCTCATGGGCATGCGGCCGAAGAAGCCGAGGTAGCCGCGCAGTCGCCAGTGGCCGAAGTTGGGAAAGGTAACGATCCCCTCCCGGCCGACCCGCAGCATCTCCTCGAGGAGGCGGTCGGGGCGGCGCACCGACTGCAGCGTCTGGGTCATGACGACGTAGTCGAAGGAGTCCGCGTCGAAGTCAGAGAGGCCGCGGTCGAGGTCGCGCTGGATGACGTTGACGCCGCGCTCGACGCAGTGGGTGATCTTCTCCGGGTCGATCTCCAGGCCGTAGCCCGTCACCCCCCGGGTGGCGGCCAGGCGCGCGAGCAACGAGCCGTCGCCGCAGCCGAGGTCGAGCACGCGGCTGTCGGGGGCGATCCAGTCGGCAACCAGCTGGAGGTCGTTTCGCAGCGCGTTCATGCCCCGATCTCCCGGGCGATGCGGCCCATGTAGCCGGCGAAGACGTCGCGGTACTGCGGGATAGGCATGAGGAAGGCGTCGTGGCCGTGGTCCGCCTCAATCTCGGAGTAGCTGACGTCCTTGTTGCCGTCGAGCAGTGCGCGCACGATCTCCAGCGAGCGCGCCGGCGGGAAGCGCCAGTCGCTGGTGAACGCCAGCACCAGGAAGCGTGCCTGCACACCGGCGAGCGCCCGGGCGAGATCCCCGCCGTGGGCGGCCGCCGGATCGAAGTAGTCGAGCGCCTTGGTCATGAGCAGGTACGTGTTGGCGTCGAAACGGTTGATGAACGCACGCCCCTGGTAGCGCAGGTAGCTTTCGACCTCGAACTCCACGCCGTAGTGGAAGTCGTAGTCGGGCTTGCCCTCACGCAGGTCGCGGCCGAACTTCTCGTGCATCGCCTCGTCGGACAGGTAGGTGATGTGTCCGAGCATGCGCGCGAGCATCAGCCCGCGGCGGGGCACGGTGCCCATGGCCTGGTAGCGCCCCTCGTGGTAGTCCGGATCACCCCGGATGGCCTGGCGGGCGACCTCGTTGAAGCCGATGTTCTGCGCCGACAGGCGGGGTGCGGCGGCAACAGTCACCGCGTTGGCCAGCCGGTCGGGGTAGTCGATGGCCCACTGCAGGGCCTGCATGCCGCCGAGGCTGCCGCCCACCACCGCCGCCCAGCGATGGACGCCCAGGTGATCGGCGAGCCGTGCCTGGCTGGCGACCCAGTCGTGGACGGTAACCATCGGGAAGTCCGGCCCCCAGGGCTCGCCGGTGGCCGGGTTGACCGTCGCCGGGCCGGTGGAGCCGTGACAGCCGCCGAGGTTGTTGCTGCACACCACGAAGAACCGGTTGGTGTCCACGGGCTTGCCCGGTCCGATGATCGCCTCCCACCAGCCGGGTTTGCTGTCCTCGAGGGTATGGTAGCCGGCGGCGTGGTGGGTGCCCGAAAGGGCGTGGCAGATCAGTACGGCGTTGCTGGCGTCCGCGTTCAGTGTGCCGTAGGTCTCGTAGACGAGCTCGAAGCCGGGCAGCTCGCGCCCGCATTCCAGTGCCAGCGGTTCGTCGAAACGTGCGTGGCGTGGCGCCACCAGGCCGACGGAGTCGGACGGAATGGTCTTCGGCATGGGCTCGCTGCTATCCGGGACAATGCTCGCCGATACTAGGAGTCTGGGCGGCAGAAATCCAGAGGCTGGTCTCGTGCCCCCTTCGGGCGGCATTGAGGTGCCCGACCGGCCGCGTCGCGGTGTCCCCTGGATTGCTGGCGCCCGGACGGCTGGCGGCAGCATCGGGCGGGGCATGCATTGCCCCGCGTGCCATCAGAACAGCGGCGGGGCGATGTGGTTGAGCGGCTGCATCACCAGCATCTTCAGCACCTGGAGCAGGATCAGCGCCACCAGCGGTGACAGGTCGATGCCGCCGATCAGGGGCACGAGCTGGCGTATCGGCCGCAGCACCGGTTCGGTGAGGCTGTAGAGCAGGGTCTGTGCCGGGTGGTACTGACCCGGCTGGATCACCCAGGAGAGGATCGCCTGGGCGATGATGGCGATGAAATAGAGATTGAACAGCAGCGAGAGCAGCTCCGCGGGGGTGCGCACGAGGATGTAGCCGGCCCGCGGCATCACCCCGTAGATGAGCATCACCAGTGCCAGTGACACCGCCTGGAGCAATACCATCAGCACCACTGCGGAAAGGTCCAGGCCGGCCATGCCGGGGATGACCCGGCGTAGCGGGCGCAGCACCGGCTGGGTGACGCGCACCAGGAACTGCGAGATCGGGTTGAAGAAGTCCGCCCGCGTCCACTGCAGGAGGAAGCGCAGCATCACCGCCAGTATGTAGAGGCTGAACAGGGTGTGGACCAGGAACGCGAGCGGGTTCGCGACATAGCCGCCCATTACTGTTCTCCCAGCTGGTCACCGAGTTCCCGTGCCCGCGCCGCGCCTGCTTCCAGCGCCTTGCGGTAGAGCGTGCGCACGTCGCCGTCCTCCAGTGCCGTGACCACCGCGTGGGTGACGCCGTTGGGCGAGGTGACGCGCTCGCGCAGCCGCGCCGGCGTCTCCTCGCTCTCCAGCGCCATCCGCGCCGCGCCGAGGGCCGTCTCAAGGGTGAGCAGCCGGGCCTTTTCCCGGGGCAGGCCGAGCTCGGTGCCCGCGTCCTCCATCATCTCCATGAGCAGGAAGAAGTACGCGGGGCCGCTGCCGGAAATGGCGGTGACTGCGTCCATCAGCGCCTCGTCGGAGAGCCACTCGGTCACGCCCACCGCGCGCAGCAGCGATTCCGCGAGGTTGCGGCCGTGCTCGGTCACGTGCTCGTTGGCGTACAGCGCGGTGGCGCCGGTCTGGACCAGTGCCGGGGTGTTGGGCATGGCCCGCACCACGGCCACGCGGCCGCCGAGCCAGCGGCTGAGATCCGCCTCGCGCACGCCGGCGGCGATCGAGATGGTCAGGGTGTGCTGGGCCCGCAGCTGCCCGCCGAGGGATTCGGCGACGTCCCTGATCACCTGGGGCTTGACCGCGAGGACCACCGCGTCCGCGCCGTCGACGGCCTCGGCATTGTCGCCGGTGACAGTGACGCCGAAACGGCCGGCGAGCTCGTCGCGGCGCTCCTCGCTGGGATCGGCCACGCGGATACGGGCCGCCGGATAGCCGTCGGCGACGAGGCCGCCGATCAGGCTGCGGGCCATGTTGCCGCCGCCGATAAACGCGATCGTGTGCTCGTTCATAGGTTCATCTCCATGACCGTGGTCAGCCACCATGGGGATACCGGCGCGGACCGAACAGCGCGGTGCCGATGCGCACGACGGTCGCACCCTCGGCGATGGCCGCCTCCATGTCCGCGGACATCCCCATGGACAGTGTGTCCAGTGACAGGCCCTCGCCGCGGAGGTCCTCTAGCAGCCCCCGCAGCCGGGCGAAGGGGCGGCGCTGGGCCTCCGGGTCGGCCTCGGGGGCCGGCAGGGCCATCAGTCCGCGCAGCGCGAGCCGCGGCAGCGCGGCGACCTCGCGGGCGAGCGCGGGCACGTCCGCCGGTGCGACGCCGGACTTGCTCGGCTCGCCGCTCACGTTCACCTGGATGCAGCAGGCGAGCGGCGGGAGGTGATCCGGCCGCTGCCCGGAGAGCCGGCGGGCGATCTTCAGCCGCTCGATGGTGTGGACCATGTCGAAGGACTCGGCGACCGCGCGGGTCTTGTTCGACTGCAGCGGGCCGATGAAGTGCCACTCCAGCCCCAGTCCGGCGAGGGCGTCGATCTTCTCGTGGGCCTCCTGGAGATAGTTCTCGCCGAAGGCCCGCTGGCCGGCCGCCGCCGCTTCGCGGATGGCCTCCACCGGCTGGGTCTTGCTCACTGCGAGGATGGAGACGCTGCCCGGCTCGCGCCCGCAGCCGATCTCCGCAGCGCGAACGCGTTCACGCAGGTTGTCGAGCCGATCAGCGATGGTGTGCATGTTGCCTGTTATCCAGCCGATCTGTAGCTTTTAGTTCAACTGCCGGATGCTTGACCCGAGACCACGGGAATCGCCAGTCCAAGGGGGATGGATGGACATCGCAGACCTGCTCGCCTTCGGCGTTAAGAATAACGCCTCCGATCTGCACCTCTCCGCGGGCCTGCCGCCAATGATACGTGTTGACGGTGATGTGCGTCGAATCAACCTCCCGCCGATGGAGCACCAGGAAGTTCACGGCCTCATCTACGACATCATGAACGACAAGCAGCGGCGTGATTTCGAGGAGTACCTGGAAACGGACTTCTCCTTCGAAATCAAGTCGCTGGCCCGGTTCCGCGTCAATGCGTTCAACCACAACCGCGGTGCCGGGGCGGTATTCCGGACCATCCCCTCGACGGTGCTCACCCTGGATGACCTCGGTGCCCCCGAGGTCTTCAAGACCATCGCCGACAGCCCGCGGGGGCTGGTGCTGGTGACCGGGCCCACGGGCTCCGGCAAGTCCACGACGCTCGCCTCGCTGGTGGATTACCGTAACGAGAACTTCCACGAGCACATCCTCACCATCGAGGACCCGATCGAGTTCGTCCACGATTCGAAGAAGTGCATCGTCAACCAGCGCGAGGTCCACCGCGATACCCTGGGCTTCTCGGAGGCGCTGCGCTCGGCGCTGCGCGAGGACCCGGACGTGATCCTGGTCGGCGAGCTGCGCGACCTGGAGACCATCCGCCTGGCGCTCACCGCCGCGGAGACCGGCCACCTGGTGCTCGGCACGCTGCACACCAGCTCCGCGGCCAAGACCATCGACCGTATCGTCGACGTCTTCCCCGGTGCGGAGAAGGCGATGGTGCGCTCGATGCTCTCCGAGTCGCTGCGCGCGGTGATCTCCCAGAGTCTGCTCAAGAAGACCGGCGGCGGACGTATCGCGGCCCATGAGATCATGATCGGCACGCCGGCGATCCGGAACCTGATCCGCGAGGACAAGATCGCGCAGATGTACTCCGCCATTCAGACCGGTCAGGGATCCGGAATGCAGACCCTGGACCAGTGTCTGCAGCGGCTCGTGGCCAGCGGCCAGATCTCGCGCCAGGAGGCGAGGACCCACGCGAGTGCCAAGGAGAGCATCTCCTGAGGCACGCCGCGCCGGCAGACCGCGCGGCACCATTGCAACGAGACAGAGGGTGAATCGGGATGGATTTCAACTCGCTGCTGGAGCTGATGGTCCAGAAAAAGGCCTCGGATCTGTTCATCACGGCGGGACTCGCGCCGAGCATGAAGATCTCCGGGCGGATCATGCCCGTCACCAAGACCAAGCTCTCCCCGGACCAGGCGCGCCAGGTGGTGCTGTCGGTGATGACCGACCGCCAGCGCAGCGAGTTCGAGGCGAACCACGAGTGCAACTTTGCCATCAGTGCCCGCGGGCTCGGGCGCTTCCGTGTCAGCGCGTTCTTCCAGCGCAACCAGCCGGGGATGGTGCTGCGCCGCATCGAGACGGAGATCCCCACGGTGGAGCAGCTGCGCCTGCCGCCGATCCTCAATGACCTGTCCCTGACCAAGCGCGGGCTGATCATCTTCGTCGGCGGCACCGGCACGGGCAAATCGACCTCGCTGGCGGCAATGCTCGGCTACCGTAACGAGCACTCCACGGGCCATATCATCACCATCGAGGACCCCATCGAGTACATCCACTCGCACAACAACTGCATCGTCACGCAGCGCGAGGTGGGGCTCGACACGGACTCCTTCGAGGTGGCATTGAAGAACACCCTGCGCCAGGCGCCGGACGTGATCCTCATCGGCGAGATCCGCTCGCGCGAGACCATGGACTACGCCATCGCCTTCGCCGAGACGGGGCACCTGTGCCTGGCCACGCTCCACGCCAATAACGCCAACCAGGCGCTGGACCGGATCATCAACTTCTTCCCGGCGGACCGCCGGGACCAGCTCTTCACCGACCTGTCGCTCAACCTGCGCTCGATCATCGCCCAGCAGCTCATCCCCACGCCGGACGGCCAGGGCCGGGTGCCGGCCGTTGAGGTGCTGATCGGTTCGCCGCTGGTGCAGGACAAGATCCACGAGGGCGAGGTCCACGAGCTCAAGGAGATCATGAAGCGCTCCACCGAGATGGGGATGCAGACCTTCGACCAGAACCTCTACCGGCTCTACCGCGACGGCATGATCTCCTACGAGGAAGCACTCCGCCACGCCGACTCGCAGAACGAGGTGCGGCTGATGATCAAGCTCGGCGACGAGGGCAGCCGAGGCAAGATGGAGGAGGCCGCGGAGAGCATGACCCTCAAGGACGAGTAACCGTCGCCGCGGCTATTGCCCGTCCCCCGGCGGCAGGCGGGCGAGCTCGACGCCGGCCAGCACACCGCGCAGGCCGTCCACCTCCGTGGCGAGCGCTCCCGCCGGCAGACAGGCGGCCAGCGGGACGGCACGCGCCTCCTCCGGCGTGAGCCCGGCGAGGTAGTGCTGCAGCATCTCCATCACTTCTCCTTCGAAGCAGCCCGGCTCGCCGGCGCGGCTCGCGACCCGGGCCGGTATGCCGGCATCCTCCAGCGGCGCGATCCCGGCGATCGCCTCCGGCGGCAGGCCGGCGGTCAGGAAACGTGACGGGCACAGCCGGGCGGGCGGCGACTGCCAGCAGCCGATGAGCACGAGCCGCGGTGCGGGCCCGCACCGCTCGGCCAGGGCCAGCGCCGGCCCCGCGCCGATCCCCTCCGCGACGATCACCGGTGGGTCGGGGTACGAGGTCGCGAGGGCGTCTCCCTCGGGCGGATCCGCGGTGACCCGCGTGCCAGCGGCCGGCGGCGTTGCAAAGGCCCCCGGGGGCAGGAGCCCGCCGGTCCAGCCCTCCTCTGCACTGGCATGGCTGAGCGGGAGTACGCTCGGGCGGCCCGCATGGATGATGCGGCAGTACCGCCCGGGGGCGGCCTCGTCCGCCGGGATGCCGGTCAGGCGCAGCCACCACCAGCCCCCGGCCACGCGGTCGCAGCCGACGACTCGGCAGACGGTGCTCATGCCGTCGCGGCGTCGTCGCGGTGGACGAGCCGGCCGTCGACCAGCGTGTAGCGCACGCGTCCGGTCATCTCCCAGCCGAGGAACGGCGAGTTGCGCCCGCGGCTGCGGAGGGTCTCGCGCCGGCACCACCACACGGCGTCCGGATCGAACACGCAGATGTCCGCGGGGGCGCCCGGGGCCAGGGTGCCGGTATCCAGGCCCAGCACCGAGGCCGGGCCGCTGGTGGCCCGTGCGATCGCCTCGGGGAGCGGCAGGACCTCGGTCTCGACCAGCCTCAGAAGCAGGGGCAGGAAGGTATCCACGCCGCTTGCGCCGGGGCTGGTGGTGGCGAAGGGCCCGTCCTTGGCGTCGCCCCCGAGGGGGTGATGACCGGAGCAGATCACGCCGATGTCCCCCGTGGCCACCGCGCGGCGCAGTGCCTCGCGGTCGGCGAGGGTGCGCAGCGGCGGGCGCAGGTTGAAGCGCGCGTCGTAGCCGGTGAGGTCCTGCTCGGTGAAGAACAGCTGCGCGAGGGTGACGTCGGCGCTCACCCGCGCGCCGTCCGCGCGGGCCTGGCGCAGTAGTGTAAGCGCCTCGGCGGTGGAGAGGTGGCTGAAGTGCACGTCCGCCTCGCCCTCCGCGGCGAGGGCGAGGCAGCGGGCGATTCCGGCGGTCTCCGCCGCGGTGGGGATGCCCGGCAGCCCCAGCCGGGTGGCGACGGCCCCCTCGTGGGCGCAGCCCGCCGTGCCCAGGTAGGGGTCCAGCGGCGTGATCATCGCCGGCAGGCCGAAGGTCGCCGCGTACGCCAGGGCCCGGCGCAGCACCAGGGTGTCGGCCACCGGGTGACCGCCGTCGCCCACCGCCGGACAGCCGGCGGCGCGCAGGGTCGCCATCTCGGCGAGCTGCTCGCCGGCCAGGCCGCGGGTGAGCGCGCCCACCGGCAGCACGCGGGCGCCGCCGGCCTCGGCGGCACGGCGGTGGATGAGCTCCGCGACCGGCGGCGCGTCGATCAGCGGGTCGGTGTCCGGGGGGCAGACCAGGGTGGTGATGCCGCCGGCCGCCGCCGCATGGGCCTCGCCGGCGATGGTGTCCGGGTGCTCCGGGCCCGGTCGCCCGAGTCGGGCGCCGAGATCGATGAGCCCGGGGCAGACGATATGGCCGGCGGCCTCGAAGATCTCGTCTGCGGCGAACGTGTCGGGGACATCGCCGCAGTGGGCGACGTGGCCGTCGCTCACTGCGAGGTCGCCGGTGCGGTCCATGCCGCTGCGGGGGTCGATGATGCGTCCGCCGCGAATGAGTATGCGCATCACGCCTCCTCCCGCTGACTCTCGGTGCGGGCGCCGATGACCATGGACATCACCGCCATGCGCACGGCGATGCCGTTGGTGACCTGCTCCAGGATCACCGAGCGCGGGCCGTCGGCCACGTCGCTGTCGATCTCCACGCCGCGGTTGATCGGTCCGGGATGCATGACGATGGCGTCCGGCTTGGCCGCGGCCAGGCGGGCCTCGGTCAGCCCGTAGTGCTCGAAGTATTCCTCCTCGCTGGGCAGCAGCGCACCCTGCATGCGCTCGCGCTGCAGGCGCAGCATGATGACCACGTCCACGTCGCGCAGGCCCTCGTCCAGGTCGTGGTGGACGTGCACGCCGAGCTCGCCGATGTCGCGGGGCAGCAGCGTGCGCGGGGCGATCACGCGGACCTCGCCGGTACCCAGGCCGTTGAGGGCGTGGATCTGCGAGCGCGCCACACGGGAGTGGAGGATGTCGCCAACGATGGCCACACGCAGCGGTTCGAATGCGCCCTTGTGGCGGCGGATGGTGAAGGCATCGAGCATCGCCTGGGTGGGGTGGGCGTGGCGCCCGTCGCCGGCGTTGAGAACGGCCACGCCCTCGCCGAGATGGTCGGCGATGTAGTCGGCGGTGCCGCTCTCGCTGTGACGCACCACGAACATGTCCGCCTGCATCGCCTCCAGGTTGTGGAGCATGTCCAGCAGGCTCTCGCCCTTGGTCGTGGTGGTGGCGACGTTGACGTTGAGGACGTCCGCGGACAGCCGCTTGGCGGCGAGCTCGAAGGTCGTGCGGGTGCGGGTGCTGGACTCGAAGAACAGGTTGATCACCGTGCGCCCGCGCAGCAGCGGGACCTTCTTCACGGACTTGCCGATCACCCCGGTGAACGACTCCGCGGTGTCGAGGATGTCCTCCAGCAGCGCCCGCGGCACCCCCTCGGTGGTGAGGAAGTGGCGCAGCCGCCCCTCGTCGTCGATCTGTGCGCTCATTCGCCGTGCCGCTCGATGCTCAGGGTCAGGGGTTCGGGGCCGGACAGGCGCACGGCCTGGCCGGCGGGAAGGGTGATCCGGGTGCCGGCGACATCCGCGCACACCGGCAGCTCGCGGCTGCAGCGGTCGACCATCACCGCCAGGCGCACGGCGGCGGGGCGGCCGTAGTCGAACAGCTCGTTGAGTGCCGCGCGTACGGTGCGCCCGGTGTAGAGGACGTCGTCGACCAGTACGATGATGCGGTCGTCCACCTCGAAGGGCAGCTCCGAGGGGCGGACCCGCGGATGCATGCCGATACGCGAGAAGTCGTCGCGGTAGAAACCGATGTCCAGCCGTCCCAGCGGGGCGTCCATCCCCAGGGCATGGTGGAGGCGTTCGGCGAGCCACACGCCGCCGGTGTGGATGCCCACCATCGCCAGCCGGGCCGGATCGATGCCGGCGATGCATTCGCCGATGCCGGACTGCATCCGGGTCAGCAGCTCGCTGGCCGGGGGTAGCTGGGTCATGCGGTTCCTCCCTCGGCGAACCAGTGTTCCAGGATCACCGCCGCGGCGGTTGCGTCGATGCGGTGTTTGTCCCGACGCCCGCGCGCGGGGTGTCCGATAGCGTGCAGGCGCTGCCGGGCGGCCTGTGAGGTCATCGCCTCGCCGGTCCGGTGGACCGGCAGGGCGAAGCGCCCGGCCAGGCGGCGGGCGAAGCGGTCGGCGGCGCGGGCCACCGGTGACTCGGTACCGTCGGCGTGCTGCGGGGGGACGCCGACCACGAGTGCCAGCGGATGCCAGTGCTCGATCAATGCGGCGACCTCGTCCCAGTCCGGGGCGCCCTGTTGGGCCTGTAGCGTGGTGACACCCCGGGCGCCGCCCGTGATCGGCTCGCCCACGGCGACACCGATGCGCGCCAGGCCGAAATCGAAGCCCAGATAGTGCCCCTCGCGGGCCCGCTCAGGCATGGCCGGTCTGGGACGAGAGCCGGCTCAGGTCGACGCCGAGCAGTGCCGCGGCGGCGCGCCAGCGCTCCTCCAGAGGGTGCTGGAAGAGGATCTCAGGGGTTGCCGGGCCGTTGAGCCAGGCGTTCTCCGCCAGCTCCTCCTCGAGCTGGCCCTCGCTCCAGCCCGCGTAGCCGAGCGCGAGCAGCCAGTCTGCCGGCCCGTCGCCGCGGGCGATGGCCTCGAGGATGTCGCGGGAGGTGGTGATGGCGAGCTCGTCGGTGATCGCGCGGCTGGCCTCCCAGTTCCCCACCGGGCGGTGGAGAACGAAGCCCCGTTCGCGCTGCACGGGGCCGCCGGCGAATACGGGCCGGTCCGCGATGCCGGCGTCGCCGACCTCGATGTCCAGGTGCTCGAGGAGGTCGCCGACGCGGATCCCCGAGGGGCGATTGATCACGATGCCCAGCGCGCCTTCCCCCGTGTGCTCGCACAGATAGGTGACACTCTGCGCGAAATTGGGGTCCGCGAGGCTCGGCATGGCGATCAGCAGGTGGTTGGTGAGATCGCTTCCTTTGCCCATGGCTGCACAGTATCCGCCATGGCTCTCGCCCCCCACAAGCCCCGGGCCCGGCGTCAGTGGGTGCTGAAGTTCTGTCCCCGGCTGAACTCCCAGGTGCGCGTGATCACCAGCAGGTCGTTGCCCTTGAGCACGCGCTCCGGTACCGGCGCGAAAGGGGCAGCGAGGTCCACGATGCGCTGTGCCGCCTGATCCAGGACCGGGTAGCGGGAGGGCTCGAGGACGTCCACGCTCACCACGCTGCCGTCGGGGCGCAGGGTGACCTCCAGGATCAGGCGGCCGCCGAGCCCGCGCCGCCGTGCCTCCTCCGGATAGTTCATGTTGCCGATGCGTTCGATCTTGTCGATCCAGCTCCGCATGTAGGCCGCGGCGGCGTGCTCCCGGGTGCTTGCGCTGATCCGTCGTTTGTCCGGGAAGTCGGATTCCCCCGGCGAGCGTGAGTGGGAGAACGACTCGTTGGCGGCCACCTCCTGGCTGCTGCGCAGGATGTCGGTGGCGGAGAGCTCGCGTTTCGGGGGCTTCTCCGGCTGTGGTTCGGGCTCGGGCGGCGCCGCCTTCTCCTCGGCCTTGCCGGCGACCTCGGGCTTCTCCGGCGGCTCGGGGCCCGGCTCCGGGGCCGGCGCCGGTTGTGGCGAAGGCTGCGGTTCCGGCGCGGGCTCGGCGGGCGGTGGCGATGCCGGCGGCTTCGGGGCCGGTGGCTGCGGCGTCACCGGCTCGCGGCGGCCGGCGGCCGTCTGCTCACCGCCGCCGCTGCGGTCCGCGTTGGCGATGAATTCGGGTTTCTCGGGGGGCGGTTCGGGCTCCGGTTGCTCGCGGACCAGGGCGATGTCGAGCATCGGCTGTGCGGACCGGGGGTGAGGCGGCTGCCAGGTGAATCCCACGGCCAGGAGCACGAACAGGTGTGCCCCTGCCGAGAAAAGGACCGCGAGGGTCAGTCGTCGCGTGCGCGTATCAGTCGCCGCCATGGCCGCTCCCGTGCGTTGCCGTGCCGCCGTCCTCCGCGGGCATCCGCTGCAGCACCGCGCGTGCGATTATACCGTTCACCAGTCCGAACACGACCGCCGCGGTCATCAGCCACGGCAGGAGATAGGGCAACGCCGGATGGGGCACCAGCAGCCCCCAGGCGAGCAGGAACTGGCCACCGGTGTGGGCGCAGGCCGCCAGCGTGCTGTAGCCGATCGCCCGGGTGCCCGGGAGCAGCCGCCCGACCCCCAGGCCGAGCACGGCGGCGGTGGCCCCGGCGGCGCTGAGCAGGAAACCCGGCGAGAGGAAGGTGCCGAGGACCAGCCCGGCGGCGAACACCCGCAGCACCGCCACCCAGGCGGCGGCGCGCCAGCCGTAGCGGCACACCGCGAAGACCGTGATCACGTTGGCCAGTCCCGGCTTGATCCCCGGCACCGGCGAGGGCAGCTGGGCCTCGAGGGCGTGGATCGCCGTCGCCAGGGCCGCCAGCCAGGCGATGCGCACGTCGGCGCGGGTGGCCGTGACCGTGGTCCCGCCGTTCACTGGTTGACCGCGTCCAGTCCCGGGCCGTCGCCCTCGACGGTCACCGTGACCCGGTTGGGCAGGCACACCGCCGTCTCCCCCGGGCGCGTGAGCCAGCCCGCGTGGACGCACAGCTTGCGGCGACCCGGTGAGTCGAGCACGCGGATCCGTCCGTCGCGCACGGCGATCCGGGTCTCGCCGAGGGCGCCGTGGACGGTGAGCTCGCTCTCGCCCTCCAGCGCCACGCGCCGGTGGTGGGCACCGCCCACCCAGATCTCGGCATGGGTGGCGTTGGCCGTCGATGGCGTGAGGCCGGCATGCAGTGCGGCCACCAGGATCACGGCGAGGCAGACGATCACGCCATCGGTCACGCTCATGGCGTCACCCGCTCGACCACGTCGGGTGCCGGGTCTCCCTGCAGCTCGATGCGCTTGGCCATGGCGTCGGTGAGGTGCACGCCGCCCCTGCCGTCGATCAGCATCGCGGCGGCGATACCGAGCCGCCGCGCGGTGGTGACCCAGTCGCCCGGGCCGGCCACGAACAGGGCCGTCGCCGCGGCGTCGGCCAGCCCGGGGTCGTCGGCGATGACGGTAACCGAGCGGACGCCGCGGGCGGGTCGGCCGGTGGCGGGGTCGATGATGTGGTGGTAGCGCTGGCCGTCGTACTCGAAGAAGCGCTCGTAGTCCCCGGAGGTGAAGATGGACTCGCCGGCGCGCAGCGTCACACGGGCGATAAGGCCCTCGCCGCGAGGGGAGCGGATGCCGATCCGCCAGGGCCGGTCGCCGGGCGTGCCGGCCGTGGCGATGTCGCCGCCGGCGCTGACCAGAACCGCATCGGCGCCGGCGTCGCGGAACAGGGTGCGCAGGCGCCCGGCAGCCACCCCTTTGGCAAAGCCGCCGAGATCGATGCGCACTGCCGTGTGGCCCGCCTCCAGCCGGCCGTCTCCGGGGCTCAGTGCGGACAGCGACGGATGCTTGTGAACCAGGTCCGTGACGTCGCCCGCCGGGGGTGGCCGGGAGGGCAGGTCCGTGGCCTCGTCGAAGCCCCAGAGCCGGACCAGGGCGCCGAGTCCGGCGTTGAAGTGTCCGCCGCTGCGGTGTTCCAGCCGCGCCGCGCGGCTCAGCAGGGGGCGCAGGTCCCTGGGCACGGTGGCGGCCTCGCCGGCGGCGAGCCGCCGGTTGAGCCTGGCGATGCCATCACCGCGCCGGGGGTGCCAGCGCCCGTGCCAGGTCTCCAGGTGCCGCCGCGCGTCGGTGACGGCATTGTCGAAGCCCGGACCGTCCAGCCCGTAGGCGGTGATGGTCACCCGCGTGCCGAAGGCATAGAGCCGGGCCTTGCGTGGTGGCGATCCCGTTCCGCTGCAGGCCGCCAGGAGCACGGCGGCCAGCAGCGCGGTCGCGGCCTGCCGCCGTATTGCCATCACCGCGGAAGCCGCGCCTCGATCCAGTCGAAGAGCTCGCCCGCGATGTTCATGCCGTAGAAGCGGTCGAGCTCGCGTACGCAGGTCGGGCTGGTGAGGTTGATCTCGGTGAGGTGCTCGCCGATGACGTCCAGGCCGGCGAACCAGATGCCCCGGGCCTTGAGTGCGGGCGCGACCTCGTCGACGATCCAGCGGTCGCGCTCGGTGAGCTCCACGCCCTCGCCGCGGCCGCCGGCGGCCAGATTGCCGCGGGTCTCGCCCGCCGCCGGGACCCGCGCCAGGGCGTAGGGGACCGGCTCGCCGTCGATGACCAGGATGCGCTTGTCGCCGGCGCTGATCTCCGGGAGGTAGCGCTGGGCCATGACATATCGGGTGCCCCGCTCGGAGAGCGTCTCCAGCACCACCGAGGTGTTGGGGTCGCCCTCGTCGAGCACGAACACCGAATCGCCGCCCATGCCGTGCAGCGGCTTGAGTACCGCGCGGCCGTGCTGGCGGATGAACGCGCGCAGCCGCTCGGCGTGCATGTCCACCAGGGTCGGTGCGCAGCACTGCGGGAAGTGCGTCGCGAACAGTTTCTCCTGCGCCTCGCGCAGCGCCGCCGGGCGGTTGATCACGAGCGTACCCTCGCGCTCCGCCGCCTCCAGGATGTGGGTGGCGTAGACGAACTCGTAGTCCACCGGCGGGTCCTTGCGCATGAGGATCACGTCGAGCTCGGCCAGCGGCGCGTCGCGGCCCTCGCCGAGCTCGAACCAGTGGTGGTTGTCGTCGTGGACGGTGAGCCGGCGCTGGTGGCCGTGGGCGACGCCGTCGTCCAGCCACAGGTCGCCGAGTTCCAGGTAGGCGATCTCCCAGCCGCGGCGCTGGGCTTCGAGCAGCATCGCCAGGGTGGTGTCCTTGTAGGGTTTGATCCGGGCGATGGGATCCATCACCACGCCGATGCGCACGCTCATGCTCCGTCCCTCAGGTGTTGGCGAGTGACCGGTGCCCCGGCCCGGCACCGTGTCCGGTCGGTATCGTGTCGATACGATCACAGAAAAATCCGGCCAGACGCCGATACTGGCGCTCAGGAAAAATTCGAAAAGCGCTTCGATTGTACCGCAGTGACCCAGTCATTAAACTCGATTCCAGCGTCGTCCGGGGGCGGCGGCGCGCACAGGGCGGTATAGTGAAGCAAGGCGTCCGGTGGGGGTCCGGTGGTGGATAACGACGAGCAGGACATGACCGGCCTGAAGGTCATGGTCATCGACGACAGCAAGACGATCCGGCGCACCGCGGAGACGCTGCTGAAGAAAGAGGGCTGCGAGGTGATCACCGCCACGGACGGATTCGAGGCGCTCGCGAAGATCGCCGATCACCATCCCGACGTGATCTTCATCGATATCATGATGCCGCGCCTCGACGGGTATCAGACCTGTGCGTTGATAAAGAACAATTCCTCTTTTCGTGGAACACCGGTAATTATGCTCTCGAGCAAGGACGGTCTCTTTGATCGCGCCCGCGGCCGGATCGTCGGTTCGGAGCAGTACCTGACCAAACCGTTTACCCGGGACGAACTGCTGGGCGCCATACGCCGCCACCTTTCGCGGGCCGCGTAGTCGCGTCCGGACCCGGAAAACAACAACTGGATGCACGACGCCTGTCTTGGGGGGAACGCGCAATGACCCGCATCCTTGTGGTGGACGACTCACCAACGGAAACCCACGTGCTCAAGACCATGCTCGAGAAGCATGGCTATGAGGTCAGCGTCGCCGAGGATGGCGATCAGGGCATGGACCGGGCGCGCAACGAGCGCCCCGACGTCATCCTGATGGACATCGTCATGCCGGGGATGAACGGCTTCCAGGCTACGCGCAAGCTCTCGCGCGACCCCGACACCAGCGCCATCCCGATCGTGGTGATCAGCACCAAGGACCAGGAGACGGACCGGATCTGGGCGAAACGCCAGGGGGCGATGGACTACATCACCAAGCCGGTTACCGAGGACGAGCTGCTGGACAAGATCGGCGCCGCGCTCGGTGGCTGAAACGGCCATGCAGGCAATCGCACCCTTCCCCGAGCTGCGCCGCCTCCAGCGTCTGGGGCTGGCCTCGCAGGCGGCGCTGCCCGCGCGCGAGGAGGCCCCCAGCGAATGGGCAGGGGTCGCGTTCCGGCTCGGCTCGCGTCACCTCCTCGCGCCCATGGACGAGGTCATGGAGGTGGTGACGCCGCCGGCGCTGGCGCGTGTGCCCCACGCGCAGGGCTGGGTGCTCGGGATCGCCAACATCCGCGGCACACTGGTGCCCGTCTCCGACCTCGGTGCCTTCCTGGGCCTGGGGGCCGCGGCGGACAGCCCGGTGGCGCGGGTGCTGGTTATCGCCCAGGGCGATGCCCAGGCGGGGGTGCTCGTGGATGAGCTCTACGGCATGCGCCATCTGCCGGCGGCGGCGGAGCGGATGCCGGGCGAGGACGAGCGCGCCGCCCAGGGCGCGGCGGCGGATTACATCACCGCGGTATTCGAGCAGGCCGGCAGTCGCTGGCCGGTATTCAGCATGAGTGCATTGGCCGGGGATCCCGCCTTTCTCAGGGCGTCGGCCTAGGTCGGCGTACGGGTCGGCAAGTCTTGCCAGGAGGAAACAGCGCATATGGCTAGGGAGGACAATCGGCAGGCATCCACCGGTCTCAGACGGGTGGCCGACCTGCTCACCGTCGTCGCGGCCCTGGCGATCGTCGCCATGATCGCCGCCTTCGCCCTGGTCGCCCATTATGGCGACATCGACCGGGCCTACATCAGCCGCGCCGACAGTGTGCGCGTGCAGTCGCAGAAGATCGCCAAGAACGCCCTCGAGGCGGCGAACGGCAAGACCGACGCGTTCGCCGAGCTCGGATCGGGGCGTGACGCCCTTCAGGCGAATATCGACGACCTCGTCGAGGGCGTCGATAAGGTCGGGCTGCCGCCCACCGCGCAGGCCTCCGACGAGGCCTCGGCGGCGCTCGGCAAGGTCGTGCGCGTCTGGCGGCAGATGCGCGAGGAGGTCAATGCCATCCTCGACCGCCGGGAGATGGTCGTGCGCGCCAATGTCGTCGCCGAGCGTTTCCGGGTGTTGCTGCCCCAGATCCAGGAGAGTGCCGCCGACCTGGCGGACGGCCTTGCCGGCGGTGGCGGCAGCGCGCGCCAGGCGGCCCTGGCCGCGGAGCTGAATACCGTTGCCGAACGTATCGGGCGTAACCTCTCGGGCATGGTGCGCGGCGGTTTCGGCAACACCGGCGCGGCCCGTCGGCTCGAGGACGCTTCCGATCGTTTCGGCCGGATCATCGACGGCCTGTCCCAGGGCAGCGAGGCCCTCGGGGTGAGCCCGGTCACCGGGGAGAACGCGCGCAGTGCCGTCTCGGCGATCGCCTCCGACTTCGAGGAGGTGCGCTCCAGCGTGGACGAACTGCTCTCCCAGTCGCCGGAGCTCTTCCGCGTTCGTGACGCGGCGGACGGTATCTACACGCTCTCCGAGCAGGTTCTGGCCACCGGCCAGCAGCTCACCGGTGCCTATCGCGATCTCTCGGGCTCGCGCTGGGTGCAGCCCTGGATGCCTTACGCGCTGGGTGCCCTGGCATTGATCGTGCTGATCGTGCGCGGCGCGGTTGCCTGGCAGATCGGGCGTCAGGCCGTGGCCCGTGCCGAGGCCCAGCGTGCCCGCGTCGACGAGGCCAACCAGCGTAACCAGCAGGCCATCCTCAATCTCCTCGACGAGATCGAGGACCTCAAGGAGGGCGACCTCACCATCGAGGCGTCGGTGGGTGAGGAGATAACGGGCGCCATCGCCGACGCCTTCAACGACGCCACGGACGCCCTGCGCCGGCTGGTGACGACCATCAACGATACCTCGGTACAGGTCTCCACCGCCGCCCAGCAGACCCAGGCGACGGCGATGCATCTCGCTGAGGCCTCCGACCACCAGGCGCACCAGATCACCTCGGCCTCGGCGGCGATCAACCAGATGGCGGTCTCCGTCGATCAGGTTTCCCAGAACGCCGAGGAATCCGCCCAGGTCGCGCAGCAGTCCGTGGAGCTCGCCACCCGCGGTGCCGAGACGGTGAAGCGGACCATCGAGCAGATGGACAGCACCCGCGAGCAGATCCAGGAGACGTCCAAGCGCATCAAGCGCCTCGGTGAGTCCTCGCAGGAGATCGGTAATATCGTTGAGTTGATCAACGACATCGCCGATCAGACCAACATCCTCGCGCTCAATGCCTCCATCCAGGCGGCCATGGCCGGCGAGTCCGGCCGGGGCTTCGCGGTGGTCGCCGACGAGGTCCAGCGCCTCGCCGAGCGTTCCGGTAATGCCACCAAGCAGATCGAGGCGCTGGTCAAGACGATCCAGACCGATACCAACGAGGCGGTGATCTCCATGGAGCAGAGCACCGCCGGCGTGGTGGCGGGCGGCCGCCAGGCCGAGGGGGCCGGGGCCGGGCGGCGCGTGTTCGCGAACGGCTCCCTGCGCGTTGAATTTATCTATCCCGCGCACCGCCCCTCCGGCCACCAGGGCCTGGGGGGCCCCCGCCACCACGCCGGCGGTGCTCTGCTCCATGGAGATCACCGCCTCGTTGGTATCGGTCTGGATCGTCTTGACCAGCGCCTCGATCT